>JASEHU010000057.1 GCA_030018635.1 bacterium | reverse complement strand
CTTCTGGAGTAAATAAAGGCGTTTTTCAGGTTTTATGGGAGAAATTTCCAGCACAGACCGTTGTTCTATTCCAACGTTCATAAGATGAGTGTTGCACTCAGGACAAAATTCACCTACTTCAGGCGATACATCCACAATATTATCAGCTTGGTCTATTTCTAAACTCCTACGACCATGTCCCGAATGTCCTGCTTTTGCACCACCACGTAAATTCTGATTCTCCTCAAGGCTATTACTCTTGACCGGCAGTTTGGAAGAAGGGGTTGAGGAACCAAAAAAGCCTTCTTGTTTACTTCGTTCTCGATATCGAATCTTGGCCTTAAGAAGCTTGTTTTCCTCCTCAAGTTTGTCAATCTTTCGTTGTTTCTCCAAACATCCCTCGCAAACCATCAGCAGAAATCCCCCTCCCTGAAATTTAAAATTATCTCTGAATAATTATTATATCGGCAGAAGATGAGCAAAAACTTTAATAGAAATTCACAACCGATAACTGAGGCATTACACAAAAATTTAAAATTTTCTTGACAAATTCAAAAAATTATGGTATTATTAAAAAAACTGCTCAATAATTTGTTATGAGGGAATAAACACATGGATACTCAAGAAATCATGCAGAAAGTATTCACCGAGGATGGGATCAAGCAAGAGTTCGAGCAGACGCTTTCGTCCCGGGTAGAACGGTACCTGAAGGTAAAGCCTCATGGGATAGTCCCTCTTACTGAATTCGCGCCCGTTTCGGCAGAATGCCCCCTTCTTTTCAGAGATGGGCACTACTATGGTTCAGTCGCTCTATCTCAGGCAGTCGCCGAAGCGATTGTCAAATTCCTTTGTGTGAAGAACGGTTGGAAACCAAAGAAGAGTTTCGAAGAGAATGTCGCAAACATGGAAACCCGACAATTCATATCGAAGGACTTGAAAGAAAAATTCCTAAAGCTATGGGAAAGGCGAGACGACTACCACCACCTAAATCTTACCATAGAGACGGATCGCCGGAAGATTGAGACTCTTGCGTACGAGAAGGTTTTGCTTCTGAAAGAAATTGAATCGGAAGTGTTTAAGTTTTCTATTGTTGATGGAAAGCTGGTTCCTGAGAACAGAAAGTATTGGGCTTTGCAGCAAAACGGCACCGTCCCAGTGTTTCTCAAGTTGTAATGAAGGACTCATAACCAGCGGCTCCACCGGATCGCGGGTAAATCCCGCTTCCGGTGAGTCGCAGCGTTAGGTAAAAAGATTAAACAGTGAGGTGAGTTATGAAAGCTGTAGCTGAAATTGAATCAGAATTACCAGATTTGCGCACAGAGGATCTTCACCACATTGAGTGCATGATCCACGAACTGTATCGCAGACGGAACGAGCGTGTGATCTACGATGACGCGTACGGGCTTTGGATGACTGAAGACCAAACATCCGTAGCCTCAGAAGTATTCGCGTTATTTGACAAACAAGAGGAACAAAATGCCAATCGCTAAACGAGGTGAGGTATGGTTTGCAGACTTAGGATTCGCTGCGAAGATTCGCCCCATATTGATTTTGAGTGTTCCCTATTTGGATGGTGACTATGCACTCTATGCGGTGGTGCCGCATACTACTTCCCTACGAGGTTCTAATTTTGAAGTGAAACTTACAGTCCATGGTCTGCGAGAGGGAGCCTTCAATGTCCAGGGCCTCTTTGCTGTACCTCCAGCGAAACTGCTTCGCAAAATTTCCCAGCTTCTACCGGATCAAATAGAATCTGTTGAAATAGCTGTCAAGAAATGGTTGGGTCTAAGCAGGTAGTAATGATGCTCTATTTCACCGTAACCGTTCACTGAGCGGTTACACAAAATTGTAACCCCTGACCCCTGTTCACTAAGCGGTTACACCTATTACCGTAATACACCTAATTTTCCAACCTTCTTATTTCCAGTGGGGTCTTTTATGATATAGATGTATATGCCACTGGCTATTTTCTCCCCTGCCCAATTGCGGACATCCCATCTTTGCGGTACACTTTCTACCCGTATCTCTCGCACTAATTCACCGGCAATAGTGAAAATTTGGATTATGGAATTCTCATCCACATCTCCAAAGTAAATATAATTATGTTTATTACCATAATACGGATTAGGATAGATAAATGGGGGATATCTTACCAAAATAACAGTTGTATCTGTTAAGGTAGCATAAATAGCGGATATTGTGCCTGTTCCTCTGGTAGTTGGGTTAAAGATAGTAAATGTTCCATAGATTGGAGTGCAATTGCCAATTCCACCATGAACTGTCCATGTCCCATTTACATATCCTATAAAATTATTCCCTGCATCATAACCCCCAAGGTAAAAAAGCAGTGTGCCATTGACAGTAGTAGTAACGGTGTTAATTTCCTGGTTATTTCTATCCACTATCTTTACCTGGGTGAAGGGACCTGTTGGTATCCCAAAACCTTCGTTTGATCTATTAGACTCACTACCTGCCTTATCATAGGCAGATACAGCGATGTAGTAAGTCTGACCATTAGTAAGCCCTACTAATTGATAAGTTGTCGTGATTGAACCTGTATCTATTATTTGTGTATAAATCCCTGATGTTGTGCCATAGTGAATTTTGTATCCTGAAAGGTTTGTATTTGTACCTGGTGTCCATTCGAGATTAAGTCTACCATCAAGGCCAGGATTGACCACTGAGATTAAGGTTGGACTGGCAGGCATTATAAAGTCAACTATACTACAGGTATCACTTTCTGTCCCACCCAAATAGAATACCCAGGCGGTATTGACGATATTAATTCCATAGGCAACTCCAGGGAATAGCCACATTCCTAGTAAAATAACGATTAAACTATTTCTTCTCAACATTATTTCAACCTCTAAGAGCCTATCCGAAACAGGTTTAAAACCTGAAAATCAACGGATGCCTCAACTTGTATCAATTATCAATTAACAATTGATAATTGATAATTTTACCTGCAATGCTACCAAGTGGTTTAAAACCACAGTGGTTTAAAACCACATAGGCTCTAAAAAATGGTAAATTTGTCCAGGTCGGCAACTCCATATTGCTGACCATTAGTTTCAAATTTAATACTATGAATACCTGTTGTCACTGCCCCCAAATCAATAGCTGCCGTCTCCGTAAAGCTGTTCCAATTCCCTTGATTTACAGGATAAAAACTTGCTCTTGGGGTAGTCTCTTCATCTAAATATACTCGGATAGGAACACTTGAACTACTATTTTTACTATATCTTAAAGTCAGGTACAAATGCTCACTTCCAGGCAAATTGATATTCTTATACTTCACATATCCTGCCTTGCCAGAATAAGGGGGAGAGCCTTCACAGCCAAATTGTCCATGAACCTTTGATTCAGATGCATTCGATCTCCAGATCATCCCTCCTACTGTCCATTCATCTGGATATTCACATTCACGGGTATATGGTTGAGCTACTTTAGATTGAAAGGTTAATATCTCGGAACTATTAGAAACCATTGTGCCTATATTCCATTTTAAGTTTGGTTTTTGAGAATCATCGGCTCCTTTACCCGTTATTGTCCCGGTATAAATGAGTCCATCTGGAACTTTATCTGTCCCAATTACATCTGTTGCTGTCCCTAATCCTCTATTTTCTACAAGAATTTTAAATTCTACTATATCGCCCAGTAAAACCGAGGTATCTTTCTCATAAGTTGTTTCTCTGGTAACATTCTTTGCTTTTTTGGTGATAATTATATTTGGTTTTGGTATTTTAAGTAAATCATAACCCTTTTTTAAAAAAGTATTGTTTTGGATAGCTGTTCCCAAATCATTTCTAATATTAGAATCTGCCATTGCCCATCCTTCAGCCTGAAGGGCTAGATTCCATGAGCCTTTCAGATGATTTATAGTGCGGGTTCCTGTATCCTTATTCACTCGCAGGCTCTCCATATTATTTAAAGGCGAAATTATTCCTGAGTATAGTAAAGATTCCCACATACTTTTTGCCTCTGTCAATTTTATATCCGCAATCATTCCAGAGTAGTGGAGTGCAACAACCTCTCCATTTCCATCAGTTGAAGGTTCATATTTTCCTCCAATTCCATACGCTTTGTAACCATCTCTCTCTGGAATTTCAGCAGCAGATAAACCAAATAGACTTGCCTCACAAATATATTTGTTGTAATGTTCCGGAGTAGAATACCATGCTATCTGCTTATCAGCCATATTACCTCTATATACATCCCAATCGTTACCCCAACCATCCAATCCTGAAAAGACCATAGGGTAGTGAGCATTATCGATAAATCCCGAGCCATTATCACTTGGAGGATTCTCCATCTGGGTAACCTTTCCTTGGGCAGATGCGTATGCCCAATTCACACCTATTGTCTCTGCCCCAAAACCTTTCCATGAATTGGGAAGTAGTTGTCCTTGATAATCGTATCCATGAGAAATTCCTCCATTTGCTAACAACATTGCATCCCAATCAATATTTTGAAGATAATTAACCAGGTCATTTATCTGGTTTTGTGGATCTCCCAACATCTGCAAAGCTGTAATGATATCTAAAGCGGCATAAGCAGTATCACCAGATGCCCACTCTGTATCTGGAATGATAATCGTTCCTCCTGTTTTAGTAAAATGTGGCCAGAGGGTATTTGTTCCAGTCGGTCCTTGAGGCACTACCTTAATCAGTGTATCTGCAATCTTAGTGATGATTGTTTTTGCATCTTCGTATGTTGTATAGCCCTTCTTGTAGGCATAATACACAATCTTTGCTGTTTTGGCAGATGCTGATATATTTTCAAAATCACCTGAACCAAAGTTGCTTCTATCCTGAACAATTCCAGTATTGGAATCATAATTTGCCATCAGCCAACTATATGTCCAAAGAAATGCCTGCTCTTCTGTTGGTAAATCAGGAACCCTTGCTTTAAGTCTTACTCTATCAATAGAAACCGAATCACCTACTTTAGCGTTATCTATAATCCAAAGGAGACATTCTACATCTCCAATCTGGGAAGGATTCAAGCTGACGGTATATGTTCGAGGATAAAAGTTGGGAATTAGATCCGTCCATGACTTAGAATAGATTTTTAGCTCGTTTTTGTCCTTAAGCTCAAACCTTAGCTCAAAATTTGTATTATTCAAGGAAGAGGTGGCATTACTTACAACTATTTCTACTTCAACAATTTCACCCTGATACCCAGGTTTTACATATTGACCAAAGATTGCCTTAAAATCCAAGGGGATATTATCACGGTTGATTCGGATTAAACTCTGCCACATTCCACCATAGGTCCATAACCCTGCACATTTAACCACATTTGCTGTATAGACCGACTTTCCATTCCAACTATACTCTATATCACCTTCATTCAACATTCCCCTATCTCCTCCAGTCCAGTTGTAATAGTATTTACCTACTCCTGGCAATGGTTGGTCATGTTCATCCAGAGTAATCCAATATTCACGAGGTCCTATTACAATAGTAATGCTTTTGGTAGCAGTCTGTTGTGGTGTATCATTATCTTTTACTTCTGCTATAAAGATAAATGTACCACTACCCGTAGGCACACCTGATATTATACCTGTAGATGAATTAAGGTTTAAGCCTGAAGGCAGACTGCCTGAATATGACCATGTGTAAGGTGGTGTGCCGCCTGTGGCAGTCAAGGTAGATTGATAGTAAGTATTTACTGTGCCAGAAGGTAAGGAAGCGGTGATAATCGTAATCGTTGGTGTGCCTTGAAATTCATAAGCACCCATATCGACTGTGCCATTTACTATGCGTGAATTGCCGTCTTTGTCGGTTGAGGGAATGCCTGGGGCTGTGTTTGAGCCAGCATTAATGCACGGAGACACTTCAGTTAGGTGATAATCATTACCTCCTACAAACAACGGGTTAGCATTGATGTTACCTTCTCCTGCCCAGCCTCCCTGGATATTAGAGTAAGTGATGTTTATGGAACTGCCACTATAATATAAATAGATTTCCTGTGGACTATCACCCCAGAGGATACTGTTGATCACTGAGGGCAAGGAGGGGAGGTCACTGTAATAAATCCCGCCGCCGTGGTACCCCGCCCAGTTGCCGCTGATGGTGCAATTGGTTATCGTCAGCGAAGAGGAGGAGTAATAAATCCCGCCGCCGTGGTACCCCGCCGAGTTGCCGCTGATAGTGCAATTGGTTATCTGTGGCGAGGAGTTCTCGGGCCAGTCGTTCAAGCAAAAAATCCCGCCGCCCCGTCCCCCCGCCGAGTTGCCGCTGATGGTGCAATTGGTTATCTTCGGCGAAGATGAGTTCCAGCAAAAAATCCCGCCACCGTGATTCACCACCGAGTTGTTGCTGATGGTGCAATTGGTTATCGTAGGCGAGGAGGAACGGCAAAAAATCCCGCCACCGTAATTCACCGCCGCGTTATTGCTGATGGTGCAATTGGTTATCTGCGGCGAGGAGGAGTAGCAAGAAATCCCGCCGCCACCAAAAGCATCTGAACCAACTGAACCATTGGTGATAGTAAATCCTGTCAGCACCGAATTAGTACCCTCACGAGAGTTAAAGGTTACTACACTGCCACTGGCATTCCCGTTAATTATGGTGCTGGTAGTACCATGGACAGATTGGACAGTGATGGCTTTACCGTTGAAGTTGATGTTTGCAATGTATGTGCCATTAGCCACCAACACCGTATCTCCGGTTGTTGCGGCATTAATAGCCGCCTGAATGGTCGTATAGCTTCCTGGCACATAAATATTCGTTGCCTCGGCTATTTTTACCATTCCAAGAAAAACTCCTAAAATCACCATAAAACAAATAAACTTTTTCATTTTTAAAAAACCTTCTTGATTTTTTTGTAATCGGATTGAGCGGATTGATCGGATTTTTTTATTTTTATTATCCGATTAATCCGCTAAATCCGATTACTAACTATCTTTTTGTAAATCTCTCCTTTTTTGAAGAATGAAGAAGCTACATCACCATTAAAATTATGAGGCTATCAAAGAACACTAACGATTCCAACTTCCAACTTCTGACACCTGAACGCTTCCTAAAATTTAATCAAAAGGCAATAACGATTTGTCTTGCCTAAATCCTCATACGGTACATAGGCGTAATCTAATTGTAAATTATGGAATTTGTAGCCTATTCCAAAGGTCATTCCAGAACCCTCATCTATCCCGGAATTGTAACCAGCTCTTATAGCTAAAATTGGAACTAAACAGTATTCTGTACCTAAACTTAGTCTTAACTTATTGTCAACCGGCTTGTTAATATCCAGGAGAAGAATACATCTATTATCTATAGTCTGATAAGCAGCACCTAATTTGAGATTTAACGGCAAACTGTCTCCTTCATTAATAAATTTTACCTTTGTTCCTAAATTCTGTAAAGCCCCTCCAATTGATAGATTTTCTATTGGTGTTTTTGACAAAAAGCCTACATCTAAGGCAAAACTATTGGCATCTTCATTGTCAATCTTTAATGATATTGTTTTTATACTTGCACCCAAAAGTGTGTTTTTAGATAGATTCAAGCCATAAGCCAAACTAAAAACCATATCCTTTGCCTCAAAATTCCCTTCTGTTATTCCATTAGTATCCAATTTTTCCATATCACCTGAATTCAAATAGCCCAGGCTCATACCCCATGTTTTATTTTTATCCACTGGTTGGGCATAGCCTAAAAATTCGTAATTTATTCCCTCCAGCCAATCACTGTGCATAACTATAAGTTGTTTTTCATTTAATTGAGCTAATCCCGCCGGGTTATAGTAAATAGCATTGGTATCGTCTGCGAGGCCGCAGAATGTTTCACCCATAGCCATAGCCCGAGCTCCAACGGATAGTTTAAGCACCTGGGCGCCAGATGAACCTTTTTTAACTGCCTCTCCTACACCACCGGTTAATGCTAAAATAACCCCTAAACTTACTAATACCTTCATCACCTTATACATTTTAATCTACCTCCTTTTTAAGTAAGCGTTCAGGTGTCAGGTATCAGTAGTCAGGTAAAGAGAAAAGTTAAAAAAGGGAAGTTTTTTTCTGATGTCTCTCTCTTTACCTGATACCTGACGGCTGATACCTGAACACTATTTAATTATCGCTAATTTACCGGTCTTTTTACTTAATGTAGTGCTGTTGACTATGTAAATATACACACCGCTGGCTAAATCCTTAGCCGTCCCCCAAACATAGTCATTCCCAATCCCCTGCATCTGTGCTACCTCTTCACCGGCAATATTATAGACTTTGATATCCCAGTTAGTCCCCAGATTCGTAAATTTAATTCCCGCAAGAGAACTATGAATAGTTGTTGGTCTATAAGGGTTGGGATAGGCTTTGAATTCTGATAATGATAATGGTGCAATAATCTCTTGTAAGATTTCTATGAATTTCTGAGATTCAGTATTTCCCTCTAAACCGGCAAGAACATACTTAACATTTGCCAGCAGGTCTGGTCTGTTTTTTAATACCTCTTGATATTTCTCAAGCCAGGAGTTATCTGTTTTCATTGGTGCTGATAGTGGTGTTGTCTTTGGATGTGTTCTGCCGTTATTCATTATCAGTGCATGGACATCGGCTATATTTACCACTCCATCTCCATTAGAATCTGCATAAACCGCATCCTGACATGGCGGCTCAATAAAATTCCAATACTGGGCAGGCCATGGCTTCCAGCCAATGGAGACAGTTCCTCTTTCTGGTCCTGTCTTGCTTAAATAGAAGGCAATTGGAACGATATCCCATTCATTAACGATACCATCATTATCCGTATCTCCAGGCCAGACTTGTGTCCAGGTTGCTAAAAGTTCAATAGTGAATGGACAGATAACCGGGATAAGTTTAATCTGACAGGCATCAGGATTATAAGCCAATACATTGCTGATAGTCAATGTCCCCATTGTCCCGGGTTTAGCACTGGATAGAATCTTAAGCCGAATTTTAGCCACCAGACCAAAACCATTACTCTCGCCACTAAATCTACCCACACAAATACTTAAAGTCCTGGTACCAGACACGGCAAAGATGAATGTATTCGTGCCTAATAATTCACCCGGTTTAACATTCTCAGCTACTGGCGTAAGTATCTCAATCATATTTGTCTCTTCCCATTGCATATCAAAAGAGACACTCTTTAATCCGCTAACCTCATTGTTTATATCCCCAATTTGAATGTTCACCTCAAACTCCTGACCAGGAAGTATCGGAGGATAAACTACAGGTTTGATAGGGACATTATTAATTCTCATCTCTTTAGACTCAGGCAAGAGGCTAATCCATTGAACAGTGCTATTATAAGCCGCAAGACCATCTAAACTAAAGGTGATTGTTCCCAGTTGTGCCTGATTAAATATTTTGAGTTTTATATCAAGCACACTGCCATAGCCTGTAACACCACCTGCACCTGTCTTTCTCCGCATCATAAATTGTACCTTGCCTTCTGATTTAACAATATTAAATATCTGGAGGTCATTACCAATAAAATCCCCTGGTGCAACCTTTAATATCTCAATATCGTTTGCAGATGTGTAGGTAAGTGTGCCAAATAATGTGAATAAATCCTTAACAGGCGATTGTTCATCCCCAACTTGAACCTTGAGCAATACCTCAGAGCCGGCAGATTGTGGGGAGGAAATTATGGGTTTTATTCTTGCAGAATAAAGGATAAAATTACTGTAAGTAGTTGTCCCCTGGCTGACCACTATATCAGTAGTTTCTACAGATAGATATTGTTGCTTTGATACTCTTACAGTATAAGTACCTGATGCAAGGCTGATAGAATAACTACCATTCGCATTTGTAGTTGTAGTTCCAATGGTAAGTGTGCCTTGCAAAGCTTCTACCAATACATCTGGAATAGGTGTTATCCCATCAGATTCGGTTACTTTGCCAACAATTGTGCCAGTGGTAAGAGAACCAGCAGTATTATACACCTCCACTTCATAAAGCCATGTATCGGAGCTTCCCCCCAGTCATAAATACAAAACACCCTTTAACTGTTTGAAAAC
>JASEHU010000056.1 GCA_030018635.1 bacterium | reverse complement strand
TATTATGTTCCTAACGGAACTTAAGAAAGGTAAATGTGGGATGTATTCTAAAAGACACTAATCATTCCGAACAGTATTGGGTCTGACCCCAGTATCGTTACTAATTCAAAAATTGGCTCTTTTTTTAGAATGATCTTCCTTGTAAGAAACAATAAAGGCGAAAACAGCGATTATGATTACGCTTGCCAGGACTATATAAAATCCCATCATTTCATGCCTCCTTCTTAGATGGAATGGTGTAAAATGCTACAACCACAAGTAAAACGACGGTCAGGAAGATAGATACGGAAACCATTATATTAATTTTTTCTCCTGCCAGCAAATTGCCAATAAACCCAACTGTTGCCAAATATTTTGCTATATCCAGCAACATCTTACCTAATTCTCTTCTTCTATCCTCGTGTTTCATTTTTTCCCTACCTTTCTTTTTCTTGTGCTAATTCCGGGGACACAATATTTTTTTAATTTAGCCGTCGATTAGATTGTTCATAGACGAAGTAATTCGCTTTTTGTCCTGTTTTGGAATTGTAGATGAAGTATTTCGTCTATCCCAACTTTGGATGTTATTTAAAATAATTATAATCTACTTTACTCCCATTGCCTTCTCATACAATTCGATATATTCTTTTGCCGAATGTTCCCAGGAGAAATCCGCACTCATGCCATTTAGTACTAACCTTCGCCATGACTCCTTATCCTTACAAAAGGTTTCCACAGCCCGTTTGATGGTAGAGTGCAGCATTTGAGAGGTATATTCCTCAAAGGTAAAACCATTCCCTGTTTTTCTGACGGGGTTAAAATCGGTAATTGTATCCTTCAAACCGCCGGTAGCCCTGACTACAGGGACGGTCCCGTATCTAAGGCTAATAAGTTGTCCTAAACCACAAGGTTCATATCTGGAGGGCATAAGAAACATATCGGCACCGGCATATATCTTTTTAGCCAATTTTGGGTCAAAGGTCAGGTGAATTGCGGCTTTAGATGGGAATTTCTCTTTGAGTTGCTTCATTTTCTCATGATATTTTACCTCGCCGGTACCTAATAATACAAATTGTATATCCAATTCCATCAATTCCTCAATTATCTCATCTAAAATATCCAGCCCTTTTTGGGCGGCTAATCGGGTAATCATTCCGAACAAGGGGATATTTTCATTTACCGGTAAGTTATTTTCTTGTTGCAGGGCTTTTTTATTCTTCGATTTACGCTCAATCGTATTAATATCATAACTCATAGTAATCTCTTTATCCATAGTTGGGTCCCATTCTTTATAATCTAATCCATTGATTACTCCATACAATCTATCTTTTCTTTCTTTTAATACCCCCTCCAGACCACAACCATATTCCCGAGTTAATATCTCCTGAGCATAGCCCCTACTTACCGTATTCAATATATCTGCGTAAATCAAAGCCCCTTTCATAATATTTATCTTCTCCCAGAATTCTAATTTGTCCAGGGTAAATAATTCCTCCTTATCCAATCCGGTTATATGAAATTCTTCCTCAGGGAATATTCCCTGGTAGGCTAAATTATGGATGGTAAAAAGGGTTTGGACACCTTCAAAGAATGGGTCATCCCGATACAATGTCTTTAAATACACCGGGATTAATCCTGTTTGCCAATCATGACAATGGATAATCTGAGGTTTATAATCTATCTTCTTGAGTAATTCTAATGTCCCACGAGCAAAGAATGAGAATCTATTCAAATTATCTTTATAATCCCCTTCTTGCGTTGTGCCATAAAGTTCGTCGCGGTCATAATATTCATTATGGTCAAGGAAATAGACGGTAACGACACCGGCAACCTTGGTGGAAAAAATCTTTGCCTTCTGCATGGTATCACCAACCTTGAAATTCACCTCTTTGTCAATATTCAGCAAATCAAATCCACTTTCACCGACCACTTTATATTTCGGCAGGACAATTCGTATCTCACACCCTAATTTACTTAAGGCTAAAGGAAGTGAACCGACCACATCCGCCAGACCACCTGTTTTAGCAAAAGGAACTGCCTCTGATGAGACTATTAATACCTTTAATTTCGATTTCATTTTACTCCACCCCTTTTTGTAAGCGTTCAGGTGTCAGGTATCAGGTATCAGGTATCAGGTAGGAAGAAAAGAGAAGTTAGGAGAAAAGAGTTTTTTCCGAACTCCCCTCTTCTTCCTACCTGACACCTGACACCTAAACGCTTACTATAATCTTTTCCTCTTTTCAGTCAGGATTTCAACCAATCTTGCCGAATAAATCTTGAATTCTTCAGCAATTCCATTGACTTTAACTATAAACCAATTGTAAGTTATTACGGCAAAAATAGCTACCACCAATCCACCGGCCGTGGCGATTAAAGCCTCTGAGATTCCGCTGGCAACTACATCTATTCCTCCTGTGCCGGTCATACCAATATTATGAAAAGCACGAATGATACCAAGTACCGTGCCAAATAGACCAATAAATGGGGCTATACTTCCAATCGTTCCTAATATCCAGATATATCTTTTTAATTCCAAAGACTGCTCTGCCCTTGCCCGGTTTAACACCTCTATGATTTCTTCTTTACTGCGGTCATATTTCAACAACCCCTCTTTAAATATAAAAGCAATCGGTCCCTGCATCATCTCACAAAGATTTATTGCCTCCATAACATTATCCCGCAAAAGGCTATTTTGAATCTTATACAAAACCTCCTCTATGTCTATATCTATCTTTCTAAAACTCCACATTCGTTCAATAATGATGGCTAAAATAAGTATCGAGCATAATGTCAAAAATAACATAGCCACCCCACCCTTACAGACAATTCCAAATAAACTTGCTCCTTCAAACATTTTATTCCTCCTTGTAAATGAAGAATAAGTCTTATAAGTCCTATAAGTTTTATTCTTCCCTAACCGCTTACAGATTTATTTTAATCTTAGCTTTTTGTTTTTCCTTTTTACACCAGTCTTCTAAGGCTGTCTGGCTTTTTCTGTTGAAAATATTTTGTTTGATAGTTCCTTTTTCCTTGTTATACTTCGCCTCATCAATCTGCCTTTCTATCAACTGGGCAATTAAAAACCCCGTCCATATCTTAATAGGTTTGCTTATTTCTGCTTGTTTCAAATCAAACATATTCTCGAATTCAGGGAAATAACCTATCTCCGCTATAGGTTGATGATGTCCAATGAGTCCACTATCCTTTACCTCTAATTGATATTCATTAGCTACTGCCTCGAGGTCAGTGGCAATTTTACTATAGATTTCATCTGTTTTTGACTGAGCTATCTTTTGCGCCTCTTCTTTTACCTTTTGGAAATTAATGGTATTTTCAATCTCTTCCTTAGCCTCATCTATGGGTCTGGTTCTTGCCTCTCTTCTTTCTTCAAGTTTAATTATATGGAATCCAAACTGGGTTTCGACAATACCACTAATTTCTCCCGGTTTTAAACTAAAGGCGGCATCTTCAAACGGTTTAACCATTTGTCCTCGTCCAAAAAATCCTAAATCCCCTCCTCTCGCATTTGAGGGGCAAGTTGAATATTTTTTAGCCAATTCCTCAAAATTTCCACCGGCATGTATTTGTTTTAATATATCTTCAAGGACGAGGCGATCCTCTTTGATTAAGATATGTCTGGCTCTAACCTGTTCCGGTTCTTGATATTCCTGACTATGTTTTGTATAATAATCCTCAATCTCCGTTTCGGTAATAGTTCCAGGAATAACCTTATCTTCCTCAGATTTTATATAGACATATTTCAGGCGAATCTTTTCATTATCCTTGCAAAATTCCTTTCTTATCTCTTGTTCTGGAATCTTGATTTCATTTTTTATCTTCTTTTCCATTTTTTCTCTTAAAAGGTAGTTACGCTGTCTTTCAGAGACCCTTTCCCAGTTAATATTAGGGTTAGCCAGTGCCATACGGTATTTTTCCTCATTAAACTTACCCTTAGCATCTTTAAATTCAGGGGAACTTTTTATTCTTTGTTGAATCTCTTCATCACTAATCTTAATAGTTTTTTTAGCCTCTTGAAGTAACAATGCCTCAAGAATTAAGCCTTCGATAACTACATTTTTTAATTGCCCTTCCCATTCCTTAGAAAATTTGCCGTATTTTTCTTTATATAGATTCAAATGATAATCAAAAGCCATTTTATATTGGGCATAGGTAACATTAGTCTCGTTAATACTAATGACAACCTTGTCTGGGGGAACAACCTTGGTTGGTACAACCTTGGTTGGTACAACCTTGGTTGGTAGTATATCCTTAGCCGCTACCTTTAGACAACATAAGATTAAAAACCCACATAGACAAAAGGTTAGTTTTTTATTAGTCATCCGAAACCTCCACGATCAGGTGTCAGGCAGGAAAAATAAGGATAAAAACTTTTCTCCTCCCTTTTTACCTGATACCTGATACCTCATTTATTTCTTCCTGTCAGAAGTTAGTATAACAAAATAAAGTAACAAAGTCAAGGAAAAAATCTCATTCCAGAAATTCCCCAAGTTTTTTAAAGGGGTAAGAATTGAGGGAAGAAAAACCTTTTGAAAAAGGTTTTTCTTCCCTCAAACTCCCTTCTTTTCCAAAACTTTTTAACTGCATACAATCTTCGTAAAAGGTTACTTGACGAAGATTGTATGCAGTTAAAAAGTTTTGGGGAAGAGAGGGGTTTTCAGGGGAGAGAAACCCTTTTTTCAAAAAGGGTTTCTCTCCCCTTAATCCCTCTCCCTTAAACTTGGGGAATTGCTGGTTTATTATTTTTTATGTTGACAAATTATCCTATAAATGGTATTATATTATAGATAAAGATATATGGATGGAATTTTGAATATTAACAAACCGTCTAATATGACCTCTCATGATGTAGTTTTCCGTATTCGTAAATTGATTAAGCAAAAAAGGATAGGTCATGCAGGCACATTAGACCCACAGGCAACAGGGGTGTTAGTTCTTCTTTTGGGCAAGGCAACAAAATTAGCCGAAACACTAAAAGGTGATTCTAAGGAGTATTTTGCCTCGATGAAATTGGGCATCAGAACGACAACTCAAGATGCCTGGGGTGAAATAACGGAACAAAAGACTGATTTTAGTCTTCAAAAAGAGGCAGTTGAAAACGCACTCTTAAGTTTCAAAGGTGAAACAAACCAGATTCCACCTATGTTTTCTGCCCTGCACCATAAGGGAAAAAGGCTCTATGAATTAGCCCGACAAGGAAAAGAGGTAGAACGCCTGCCCCGGCAAATAAAAATATTTGAGATTGAATTGTTGAATTTTAGACCATCTGATAATCTTACATTTAGAGTTGTCTGTTCAGGTGGAACTTATATTCGGACATTATGTGCGGATGTAGGTGAGGCATTAGGAGTGGGTGGTCATCTTACCTCACTTAAAAGGATGAGAAGTGGTAAATTCAAAATCGAAGATGCAATTGATTTGTCTGATTTAATAAAAGGTAAGATAAAGGTAGAAGAAGTGCTTTTATCCATAACGAGGCAAACCTCTTGAAATGAAAGTTTTCTGGAAAATTCCAACTCAATTTGAATATAAAAATGTCGGATTAGCCATAGGCGTATTTGATGGTGTGCATTGCGGACATCAGAAAATTATAAAGGGATTAGTTGATTCTTGTAGAAAAAAGGGGATGACAAGCCTTATCTTTACCTTTGAAATTCATCCCCGAAAAATACTTTTATCCAATTCTACAAATTTAGAATTGGAACATCACCGTTTATTGACTACACTTAATCAGAAAATAGACATCCTGACTGATCTGGGAGTAGATGTAGTTGTCATTACTGATTTTGAACAAGAAATAATGAATCTTGAGGCAACGGAATTTATCCAGGGTGTGCTCATCGATAAATTGAAAATGAGACAGATGTGGGTAGGAACAAATTATTTATTTGGGAAAAATAGACTTGGGGATATAAAATTATTAGAAAAGTTAAGCCAGGAAAGAAGATTTAATCTGCATATTATAGAACCGGTGGAATTTGAAGATGAATTGATTAGCAGCACAAGGATAAGAAAATATTTAAAACAAGGGGATATTAGAGCCGCAAATTTACTTTTAGGGCGGCAGTGGACAATTGTAGGAACGGTTATTCATGGAACAAAAAGGGGAAGAATATTAGGTTATCCGACGGCAAATATCAAATGGGATGAAGAGATTGTCTTACCGCAAGAAGGTGTTTATGCCGTCAGGGTAAAAATGGATGATGAGGATTATAAGGGAATAGCAAATTTAGGGTATCGACCAACATTCGGAGAGGAAAAAGAACTTATATTTGAAGTTCATATCTTAGATTTCGACGAAGAAATTTACTCTAAAGAATTAAATATTTCCTTTGTCAAAAGGATACGGGATGAAATGCAATTTGAGGATAGCGATAGCCTGACTGAGCAATTGAAAAAGGACGAAAAACAAGCAAGAGAAATGTGAGTAATTTTCGATTTTCGATTTTCGATTTTCGATTAAAGAAATCCAAAATCGAAAATCGAAAATCGAAAAAGGAGGTGATTTAAGTGGCATTAACCAAAGAAGGAAAGCAGGAATTGGTTGGAAAGTATCGTGTACATGACAAAGATACAGGTTCTCCAGAGGTTCAGATAGCACTATTGACTGACCGGATTAATTATTTAACCGAACATTTCAAGGTGCATACAAAAGATTATCATTCGCGACGGGGACTGCTTAAACTTGTTGGACAAAGGAGAAGACTCCTCAATTATCTAACCAAGAAAGATACAAATAGATACCAGGGGATTATTCAACAATTAGGGATAAGAAAATAAGATGATTAATCAGGTGTTACTTGAGACATCTAAAGGTCTTTTAAATAACGAACCGATAACCTTTAGTAAGGCTATCTATTTTTCAAGGTTAGAAGGGACGGATATCTTAGATTTAATTTCGCTGGCTAATCGGGTAAGAAAGGAATATGCCGGTGAGAAGATAGACTTATGTGCTATTATTAATGCTAAGTCAGGTGCCTGTGCGGAGGATTGTCATTTCTGTGGGCAATCTGCACATTATAAAACTAATCTTGCGACCTATCCCCTGAAAAGCGAAGACGAGATTCTAACCTCGGCCAAAGAGGCAGAAATTTCAGGGGCAACAAGATTTTGCATTGTCATCAGTGGGAAAAAACCGGAGACAAAGGATCTCAAAAAGATTGTTGCTACCTTAGTCAAACTACGGCAGGAAACAAGCCTGAAATTAGATTGTTCCCTGGGAACCCTGAATGAGGACGAGATTTACGAGTTAAAAAATGCAGGTGTAACGCGATACAATCATAACCTTGAGACATCAGAAGGCTATTTCAAACAGATTTGTACCACTCATTCTTATGAGGATAGATTAAATACTGTTAAGATATTAAAAAAAATTGGGTTAGAGGTTTGTTGTGGAGGGATTATCGGTTTAGGCGAGGATTGGGATGAAAGGATAAGGCTGGCATTTGCCTTAAAGGATCTGAATGTCAATTGTATTCCTATTAATATCTTAAACCCGCGACCAGGGACTCCGTTAGAAAATGTCAAACCATTATCACCAATGGAAATAATAAAAACGATTGCCGTTTTTAGATTAATCTTGAAAGATAAGATTATCAAGATAGCCGGAGGTCGTGAGGTAAATTTAAGGGATTTACAATCTTTGGCTTTACTGGCTGGGGCAAATGGATTAATTATCGGAAATTATTTAACGACAGAAGGAAGAACAGCATCGTTGGATTTGCAGATGCTCAAGGATTTGGAGATGGAAAGTGGGAGATGGAAGCCCGAACTTGTTCGGGAGAAATACCCTCAAACTCGTTGAGGCTTCCAATTACTAAAAGAGGAGATAAAATGGGATTACCTGCAAGAAAAATGGAAGAAAGATTTACTTATGGGGATTATTTAAAGTGGTCGGATGATGAACGATGGGAATTGATAGATGGAGTGGCCTACAATATGAGTCCTGCACCTTCAAGAAGGCATCAGGAAATTGTTGGAGAATTACACAGACAGATTTCAAATTATTTGATAGACAAATCCTGTCAGGTGTATATTGCCCCTTTTGATGTCCGATTGCCTGAGGCTGATGAAACGGATGAAGAGATAGAAACCGTAGTCCAACCGGATATTGTCGTCTTTTGTGATAGGAACAAACTTGATGACCGCGGAGCCAGAGGTGCACCGGATATAGTCATAGAAATTTTATCTCCCTATACCGCCAAAAAGGATTTTATGACTAAATACCATTTATACGAAAGGCATAAGGTGAAACAATACTGGATAGTTGACCCGGCCACAGATGAGGTAGTTATCTTTAATCTTAAGGATAATAAGTATGACGAGCCGCAAGAATATAAGAAAGGGAATAAGGTAAAGACGGATATTTTCAAAGACTTAGAAATAGATTTGAGCACAATATTCAAGTAGAAGGTAAGAAAATCGGTTAAGGATTTTGGATTTTTCGATTTTGGATCGAGGAATTTTATATTCTTAATCGAAAATCCAAAATCCAAAATCGAAAAATCCATTCCATATAGATTATCAGGTAAGGGGGAAGAAGGTATTTGGTCTTCTTACTTACCTGATTACCGATTACCGGAAATGGCGGGGTGGCAGAGTGATTATGCAACCGCTTGCAGGGCGGCGCACGGAGGTTTAAATCCTCCCCCCGCCTCCAAATCCCTATTTGTTTATTCTGTATGATAAATAATTACCTGATCACCGCTATCTTACCTATCTTCTTCAGCCCATTCTCACCTTCTGTTGTCACGATGTAGATATAAATCCCGCTGTCTACTAATTTCCCATAATTATCCTGGACATCCCATTCCCAGATTGCCTCCTGGTTCTGAGCCTCTTTTATTAAATGACCGGAGATGTCGTAAATCCTGATACGGCTGTTTGCCGGTAAACCCTCAAAATAGATGCATTTATCCCCGCGTGATGGCTTGAATGGGTTGGGATAGACGACTAAAATGGATAAATCCTGCGGTGTGATTGCCCCGGATAACATAAATACACCCAATCCATCTATCTTTGCTCGAACGATATTGCCTATCACATCCACCACCGAATCTGGAATTTCTACCCAGCGGTTATTTCTTAACTTATAAACCCGTAGGGTATCTTCTTTGATTGAGCCTAATGCCTGCTTATCGTAACTTATGTCTATGAAAGCAAAACTGCCGGTGCCATAGCCTTGAATTAATGGGTTTTCTTGCTCATCGAACGCCTCGATTTTATAAATTGTCCCGAACAACCGTTTAGTCGTCAGTCCCTGGTCGTGGTAAAAGCTGGCAATATTAATTTGTACCTCGTGTGGTTCTTTGGTGATAACCGGGTAATAATCAGCCGGTAGAAAATAGGCATCCATCCTCAACTCAATCTCCTGCGGAATACCTATCTTCTCCTCCTTTGTATGGTCAATCAGAACGAAAAATGGATTGCTTGACTGTATGATTATTGGATGGTCGACAGTGATTACTACATCAGGCATCGATTTGGTAATCGTTACGGTGGCGGTTAAAATGCCATGCCGGAATTGAGCCGTAGTCTTGATTGAATCGGTAGTGTCTGTCAGGGAGACGGTGCCGTTGTAGTCTGCTGTGTTGTCAAATTCGTCTAATGCCCGCATTGAAATCCCAAACGGCTTTCGCACCAATTGAGTAGCGATAGTGCCGAATTCAAACCCGGCTACATCACCATGCAACACCTGGAATGGATTGGATGTGCCTCTTTTACCCTGGCTGGCTATGAAAATGGTTGTCGCAATGGTTGCTTTCGTTATGGTTACACTGCCTGCCCATACCCCGCAGGTAAATTTAGCCGTTGAAGGTGAAATAGTCGCGGTTAAGTCGGTTAACTCACCAAATTCATTAAACTCATCAATTAGATTTCCAAATCGGTCATAGCCTGTAACCGTAATCTTAAATTCCTTGCCTGCGGTTTGGGTAAAGATGGTTGCAACGGATGTTCCATCTTGTACCAACAGAGCGAGCGTAGTTTAACCCGTTGAAAA
>JASEHU010000055.1 GCA_030018635.1 bacterium | reverse complement strand
ACTCCTGGATTCTATCATAGATACCCCCAATATCAAATGGAATGACCCACTACAAGAGAATAGGGTTATCGGTAAGGAAAACGCAATAATCGGTTGTTATTAATTACCTGATTACCGATCACCGACAACCTATTACCTTATTCCCCATTCCCTATTTCCTTGTTTAAAGTTATTGACAAAGCTAAGATATTGTGCTAAAATTAGGTTTAAAAGATGCAGGGATTACAATTAATATTAGTCGGTATCATATCTATTGTCATTACCAATGGGTCAACATTAGCGGCAGAAGACGGCGGTGTGCAAAATCCGTTTATCCTGGGGACAGATGCCCGGGCATTAGGTATGGGTAAAGCCTATGTTTCGATTGCCCGAGGACCTTCTGCTATGTACTGGAATCCTGCAGGATTAAGCCAGGCTAATCAGAAAGGACTTAGCCTTTTGCATTCCAACCTGTTCTGGGATACAAGTTATGACTTCATTGGTTATTGTTATCCTACAGCACGCTCAGGGGTTTTTGGATTAGGGGTATTCAGACTTAATGTTACGGATATCGAAGAGCGAGATGCTCGAAATAATTTAATCAATTCCTCATTAGAAAATGAGCAATTGGAATACATTTTCTCTTATAGCTATGAACCTATCCCTTCATTTTCTTATGGGCTTAGCTTAAATCTAAATACCCATAAACTCTATTCATATTCCGCTACGGGTGTAGGTCTGGATGTCGGCCTGCTCTATCGCCCTGAAGGAAAATTCAGTGGTCTGGCGATTGGTGTTAATCTACAAAACTTGTTAGAGCCAATCTTAAAATTAAAGGATGATACCACCAAATATCCTCTGAATTTAAAAGCCGGCATCTCATATCAACGACAATTAATCGATAAATTGGACGATGAGTTTATAATTTCCATAGATGTGGATAAATCAAGATTGACCAGGTTGAAGCGACACATAGGGCTCGAGTATTCTTTTTATAAAATGTTGAGTCTGCGGGCAGGATTGGACATGAGTGATTGGACCTGTGGATTTGGACTCGGGTATAAAGGATTCAGGTTTGATTATGCCTATGCCGGGCAGGAATTAGATGATACCCATAAATTTGCCGTGAATCTATCCTTTGGACAAACGGTAGAAGAGAGGCGTCAGAAACTAAGAAACAAGGAAGAAAAAGAGATAAATAAAAGGTTAGAGGAAGAACTATCCCGAAGGGAGCAACTTCAAGCCCATGTTGCCTTAACTAAAGGGAAGGAGTTTTTCGAGACTAAACAATATAGCGAGGCGATTATCCAGTTCGAGCGGGTTCTTATTTGGCTCCCGCAGCATAGTCAGGCAAATCAATATCTGGCACTTTCAAGGGATGAGTATCAAAAGGAAAAGGCAAGGGAAGAGGTTACCCAGCATTTAGAA
The DNA here is from genome assembly GCA_030018635.1 of bacterium. Lineage (GTDB taxonomy): Bacteria > UBA9089 > CG2-30-40-21 > CG2-30-40-21 > SBAY01 > SBAY01. Next base: position 8,640 of record JASEHU010000055.1, on the reverse strand, counting down.
AAAGGACAAGAGCATCTCAACAACAAGGAATATCTTGATGCCGCCTTAGAATTCAGACAGGTATTGGTTTTGGAGCCGGCTAACCTACAGGCTCTAATCTCATTAGCCACGGCAACTGAAAACATCAGATTAGACATACGAAGGTTTGACCGACTTAACCAATATTTCAATCGTGGGGTAGAGGCATACACTAATTCAAGATTAATGGAGGCCATTATCGCCTGGAGACAGGTCTTAGAACTCGACCCAAATCATAAAGAGACCTTAGAATATATGAAAAAGGCAACGGTTAAGTTAAACGAGGAGATAAATAGGCATATCCGGTCGGGTAAAGGGTATCAAAACAAGAAAATATGGGATAGGGCTATTGAAGAATTCGAGAAGGCATTATTATTAGACCCGGAAAATAAAGAGGCAAAGGAATTAATCAAAGAGGCTAAAGCACAGGCAGAGCATAGCCTGAGAATGGTTAAAACCCAGGAATCTCGTGCCTTAGCTTATTTGGATGAAGGGATTGAATTGTATACTGACGGGGAATATGGGGAGGCAAATACAAAATTCCAGAAGGCACTTAGCCTGAATAAAAATCTTAATGAGGCACAGGTCTATCTTGACAAATCTAATGCTAAATTAAGTGAATCAAAGAAAAAAGAATTCTCACCTCAATTAACTAAACAATTAGTTGCCGCCTATGATAATGGGCTAAAATATTTTCAGGAACAGAAGATTAGCCAGGCCATAAAACAATTAGAATTCGTTTATGAACATGACCATCAGTATAGAGAAATCAAGTTGTATTTAATCAAGGGCTATTTAGTCGCCGGGATGGAGTATTATACTGCAGGCCGATTAGCAGAGGCAATTAATACCTGGCAAAAGGTGCTTCAGCTCGACCCTGAAAATCAAAAGGCTCTCAGCTATATCAATCGGACAAGAACAGAGTTAGTCAGGATTGAGGAGATAAGGGTTAAATAAGACTAAAGACTTAAGACTAAAGACCAAAGACTAAAGACTAAAGACTAAAGACTAACAAAAGGAGAAAACCAATGATTAAAGCAGTAATTTTTGATATGGATGGGCTAATGGTAGATACTGAGCCGTTATATTCTAAGGCAATGAGCCAGGTAGCTGAAAAACGGGGTAAATGCTTTACCCTGGATATAAAACAAAAGGTGATGGGAAGGCTTGCTATTGAAAGTTTGACGATATTTAAAGAAACACTTGGCTTAACTGAATCCGCCCGGGAACTTTTAGAAGAGCGGGAAGAAATTTATGGCCATCTCCTTTCAGAAGGGGTAACACCTATGCCGGGTTTATTTAAACTTCTTGACTTGTTAGATAAGATGGAAATCAGGAAAGCAGTTGCCTCCTCTTCTAAAAAATGCTGGATTGAATTGATTATGGATAAATTACGCGTTTGTAACCAATTCGAAATAATTATCTCTGGTCAAGATGTTAAACATGGAAAGCCAAATCCGGATATTTATCTCTTAGCGGCAACAAAATTAAATCTTAATCCAGGGGAATGTTTAGTTTTGGAGGATGCTATCTCAGGTGTCCAGGCGGCAAAAGCAGCTAAAATGAAGTGTATTGCCGTCCCAAATCAATTCACGCAAGGACTTGACTTCCCCGAAGCAGATTTAATAGTAAATAGTTTAGAGGAGATTGATGAGGAGTTATTAAACAAACTATCATTGACTTGATAATCTTGAGATGGTTCACTTTTGTTTGAAAGCTTGCGGTTAAAAAATGGAAATTAGAAATTAGAAATTGGAAATTAGAAATTGGAGAAGGCGTGAAAACCCAATTTCCAATTTCCAAAAGAAATCACAGGGAAAACGATAAAATGAACCGTCCCAGGCTTTCTCAATTTTATCCGAGAGCGTTCATCTGAAGAAGGAGGGGAAATTTCATGAAAAAAAAGTGTGCAGTATGCGGAAAGAATAAAGGTGCGCGAATATGTGAACGATATAACAACCAATTTGTTTGCTCTTTGTGTTGTGCTGAGATTAGGAACTCAGAAGAGTGTGAATCTTGCCAACATTTCAAAAACGCTAACCAATATCAGGTATCTAAGATTAAAAAAATTCCGGAGAAACACTTTATTGCTGAAATTAATCCACAGGTTGAAGATACTGTTAACCAGGCATTAACACTGGTTGAGAGAGGTGATATTGAAAAAGGGCAGGCTATTATAACTGACCTAAAGGAAGAACACCCAATAAATTATATGGTACATTATGCATTAGGAGTCGTGCATGCCTTTAAGGGGGAACTTGATGAAGCTATAAGGTGTTTTGAAGAATCTACTGACATCTTTCCCTATTTTATCGAAGCCTATTTTAACAAGGGAATTGCTTACCAGAAAAAGTATGATATTGGAAATACAACAAAAGCGTTTAAGGAAGTTATAGCCATAGGTAAACCAGAGAGTAATCTTGTAAAACAGGCACAAAATTTTATCAAGGGAATGGAACAAAATATTAAAAAAACATATGGTATTGACATAGAAACATATATAGAATGTCAGGATAAATTTGATGTAGCCTTTTCATGTATGAAAAGAAAAGAATGGGAAAAAGCTATTGATGGATTTAAAGCATCTTTGGTTAAAAGCAAAAGACATCCTCAGAGTTATGGGAATATAGGGCTTTGTTATGCTTGCCTGGGCCAAAAAGAACAAGCTCTTGAGGCACTTGACAAAGCCATTGAGATTGACCCAAATTATGAACCTGCAATATTTAATCGAACAATTATTGAATTTCTGGGGGAAGGTGAAAAATTAGGTGAGAAATTAGAAAAATACGAGTCTGAAATCATTGAATATTATAAAGAGCGTGCTCTAAATAAGAAATCTTTTATACAATCTATCTTTAAGAAATTAACTGGCAAGATATTCTGGCGTTAGAATGGATAAGGCTACAATACGGTGGATGGTGCAATACGGCAATGGGAGGGTGCGTTCCCCGAACGCACTCCAGTACTTTCTCCAGTTTTCCCCTTTCTCCTTATACCAAGGAGGGATGAGAAATGGGTGAGAGATAGAAGAAGGAAGAGAGAAGGTTAAGGGTGAACAAAAGGAGATAGATGCAGTTATAAATGATTACCAGAGTCATGCCCTGAGCCTGACATCTGTGGCCGGCTTCCTGAAGAGATACTATGATGGGGATATAAAAGAGTCGCCGAAGATTAAATTCGTCCTGGGTAACGAGGAGCGATTTAAGGATGTGAATAAGTTGCTGCGCAGATATTCCGAGAAGATGTCTGATGCAGAGCTTTGCTTTTTGAAGATATTCTCCCTGTTTCAAAGAGAGATAACCGAGAAGGAATTCGCAGGTATCTTCCGCTATGAGATGGGATTCAATGATGCCCTGGTCAGGATGGGCGAGCTTGATTTCAAGGATTTGGTCAATGGCCTGGTTGACTGGCGGCTTATATCTGAAGGAGAAAGGGAAAAGGGGAAAGGAGGGGAAAAATGGGAAAAAGGGGGAAAAAGAGAAGATTTATACCACCCATCCCCTGATCAAGGGCTATTTTGAGTCCACCTTTGAGAAGGAGGAGAAGGATAAGAATCTATGTCATAAACGGTTGTATCAGTACTTTGGAGAGCTTGCCGAACAAACCCTCAATAAATTGAGGACTCCGGAGTTCCAGATTTATCTGGAGGAGATGCAGCCTTTGTTTGAGCAGGTTTATCACGGCTGTAAGACAAGGATGTATCAAGAGGCTTTTGGGATGTCTATGTGCAGAAGATTCAGCGAAGGAAGGAGTATTTTTTAATCCATAAGCTTGGTGCCTGGGATACAGACCTTGCCATTATCCAAAACTTCTTCCCAGATGGAGATGTTCAGAAAGAGCCACTTGTATCAAAGATAGAAGCCAAATCCTTTCTTATCGCTGAGGCTGGGCTTTCGATGAAGAACCTTGGCAGGCTCAAAGAGGCAAATACTGCTTTTGCCATTGAAGGTGCAAGAAAGACAGGAAGGCAGGATATAGAGGCAGAATCCTTAATTGAGCTTGCCAGGATAAGAATAGAACAAGGAAAATATCCAGAGGCAGAATCTGTAATAAACCAGGCATTACGGATATGCCAGAGGTGTGGATACAGACTCTATGAGGCAAATTGTTACAATGTGCTCTCACAAATCTACCTCAAAACAACCCGCAGCAAAGAGGCAAAGGGGTATCAAACCAAAGCCCATGTTATTGCCCAGGAGACAGGGTATAGTTTTATGGGAGTCAAGAGATGAATCCTAAATTAGCAGAGGAGTTTTTGAATAAATTCAAGGATTAAAAATGAAATATAAAATTTTCGTAAGCGGTGTCCAGAAGGAAATGAAAAAAGAAAGGAAGGCGGTAAAAGAACTTATCGTTGAAAACTGTCTCCTAAATGAATATTTTACGGTCTTTCTTTTTGAAGACCTTTCGGCAAAAAGTAAATCTGCAGAAGAGATATATTTAGAGGAAGTCAACGATAGCGATATATATATTGGCATATTAGGAAACAAATACGGAAGAACCGGAAAAAATGGATTATCTCCAACCGAAAAAGAATATCTTGAGGCAAAAAAGGCAGATAAAGAAATATGGTTTTTCATTAAAGGTGAGGATGCCAATAGAGAAGATAAATTAAAAGACTTGATTGAAAGAATTAGGGACAATGCAGAAGGCCACTGCTACGAGAGATTTAATACAATCACAGAATTGAAAAACGGACTTTTCCAAAGCCTTATTGATTTTTTAAAAAGCAAAGGCATGGTGAGCAAAAATGCTTTTGATGAGTCCATCTGCAAAGATGTAACATTTGATAATATTGATGAGGAGAAAGTAAGATGGTTTCTTGAGGTCGCAAGGAATAAGAGAAAATACCCGCTAAATATAGATACTTCCGTAAAAGATGTGCTTATACATTTAAACCTGCTGGATGGTGACAAATTGACAAACGCGGCTATACTTCTTTTTGAAAAGACCCCGAGCAGACATTTGCTTCAAGCAGAAATAAAATGCATCCAATTTGCTGGCACGCAGGTTGAAAAACCATTCTCATCCTACCAGATATATAATGGTAATCTGTTTGAACAAATAGACAAGGCTGTTGCATTTGTGCTTGATTCGATAAAGTTTCCACTTATTCAACAAGAGCATACGGCACAGGTAAAAAGACAACACGAAATACCGGTATTTGTAATACAAGAGGCAATTGTAAATGCGGTTATCCACAGGGATTATAATAATACCGGAGCCGTTCAGGTAATGGTTTTTATTGACCGTGTTGAAATATCGAATCCCGGCGGGCTTACAAAACACTTGACGGTAGAAAAACTAACAAAACCTCATACATCATATCCGACCAATCCTCTTATTGCGAATGTAATTTACCTTGCCGACTATGCCCAAAAAGCAGGTTCCGGTACAATTGAAATGATTAAGCAGTGTAGAGCAGGAAGAATTCCCGAGCCGGAGTTTGTATCAACACGTTATGAATTTAGGGCAATCATTGCAAGAGATATTTTCACGGAGAGTGCTCTTAATGAACTTGGACTGAATGAACGACAGAGAAAAGCCATACAATATGTGAAAGAAAAAGGTAAAATAACAAATAAAGAATATAGAGAAATGTTTAGTATTACTGATAGAACAGCACTCTATGATTTAACGGGGTTATGTAGTAAAAAAGTTTTTGAAAGGCTGGGAGAAACCCGCAGAAGTGCAGTATATGTTTTATCACGAAATAATCACGAAATAATCACGAAAAACACGAAATAATCACGGAAACCCAAATCAAGAATGGCCAGGATGTAAAGGTTATTCAAGCAGATGGGGATGTGTATTATTATGAGGCTAAAAAAACTCAACCTGAAGAAAGAGAGGAAGCCCGCATTAAGACTATGAAACAAAGTAAAGCATATCCATATCTGAAAGCAACCTTGGAGGCATTGATTGGGGCAGCTCCAGGTTGGGCAAAAGCTCCAGCTAAGTTTGTCTCGTCTTTGTCTGAACAACTGAAGGATAAACCCGAAGAGGAAATCAAACAGCTCGAACAGGAAATAAAAGGTATTTCTAAAGATGAGACGGTTGTATCAGTACTTTGGAGAGATTGCCGAACAAACCCTCAATAAATTGAGGACTCCGGAGTTCCAGATTTATCTGGAGGAGATGCAGCCTTTGTTTGAGCAGGTTTATCACGGCTGTAAGACAAGGATGTATCAAGAGGCTTATTGGGATGTCTATGTGCAGAAGATTCAGCGAAGGAAGGAGTATTTTTTAATCCATAAGCTTGGTGCCTGGGATACAGACCTTGCCATTATCCAAAACTTCTTCCCAGATGGAGATGTTCAGAAAGAGCCACTTGTATCAAAGATAGAAGCCAAATCCTTTCTTATCGCTGAGGCTGGGCTTTCGATGAAGAACCTTGGCAGGCTCAAAGAGGCAAATACTGCTTTTGCCATTGAAGGTGCAAGAAAGACAGGAAGGCAGGATATAGAGGCAGAATCCTTAATTGAGCTTGCCAGGATAAGAATAGAACAAGGAAAATATCCAGAGGCAGAATCTGTAATAAACCAGGCATTACGGATATGCCAGAGGTGTGGATACAGACTCTATGAGGCAAATTGTTACAATGTGCTCTCACAAATCTACCTCAAAACAACCCGCAGCAAAGAGGCAAAGGGGTATCAAACCAAAGCCCATGTTATTGCCCAGGAGACAGGGTATAGTTTTATGGGAGTCAAGAGATGAATCCTAAATTAGCAGAGGAGTTTTTGAATAAATTCAAGGATTAAAAATGAAATATAAAATTTTCGTAAGCGGTGTCCAGAAGGAAATGAAAAAAGAAAGGAAGGCGGTAAAAGAACTTATCGTTGAAAACTGTCTCCTAAATGAATATTTTACGGTCTTTCTTTTTGAAGACCTTTCGGCAAAAAGTAAATCTGCAGAAGAGATATATTTAGAGGAAGTCAACGATAGCGATATATATATTGGCATATTAGGAAACAAATACGGAAGAACCGGAAAAAATGGATTATCTCCAACCGAAAAAGAATATCTTGAGGCAAAAAAGGCAGATAAAGAAATATGGTTTTTCATTAAAGGTGAGGATGCCAATAGAGAAGATAAATTAAAAGACTTGATTGAAAGAATTAGGGACAATGCAGAAGGCCACTGCTACGAGAGATTTAATACAATCACAGAATTGAAAAACGGACTTTTCCAAAGCCTTATTGATTTTTTAAAAAGCAAAGGCATGGTGAGCAAAAATGCTTTTGATGAGTCCATCTGCAAAGATGTAACATTTGATAATATTGATGAGGAGAAAGTAAGATGGTTTCTTGAGGTCGCAAGGAATAAGAGAAAATACCCGCTAAATATAGATACTTCCGTAAAAGATGTGCTTATACATTTAAACCTGCTGGATGGTGACAAATTGACAAACGCGGCTATACTTCTTTTTGAAAAGACCCCGAGCAGACATTTGCTTCAAGCAGAAATAAAATGCATCCAATTTGCTGGCACGCAGGTTGAAAAACCATTCTCATCCTACCAGATATATAATGGTAATCTGTTTGAACAAATAGACAAGGCTGTTGCATTTGTGCTTGATTCGATAAAGTTTCCACTTATTCAACAAGAGCATACGGCACAGGTAAAAAGACAACACGAAATACCGGTATTTGTAATACAAGAGGCAATTGTAAATGCGGTTATCCACAGGGATTATAATAATACCGGAGCCGTTCAGGTAATGGTTTTTATTGACCGTGTTGAAATATCGAATCCCGGCGGGCTTACAAAACACTTGACGGTAGAAAAACTAACAAAACCTCATACATCATATCCGACCAATCCTCTTATTGCGAATGTAATTTACCTTGCCGACTATGCCCAAAAAGCAGGTTCCGGTACAATTGAAATGATTAAGCAGTGTAGAGCAGGAAGAATTCCCGAGCCGGAGTTTGTATCAACACGTTATGAATTTAGGGCAATCATTGCAAGAGATATTTTCACGGAGAGTGCTCTTAATGAACTTGGACTGAATGAACGACAGAGAAAAGCCATACAATATGTGAAAGAAAAAGGTAAAATAACAAATAAAGAATATAGAGAAATGTTTAGTATTACTGATAGAACAGCACTCTATGATTTAACGGGGTTATGTAGTAAAAAAGTTTTTGAAAGGCTGGGAGAAACCCGCAGAAGTGCAGTATATGTTTTATCACGAAATAATCACGAAATAATCACGAAAAACACGAAATAATCACGGAAACCCAAATCAAGAATGGCCAGGATGTAAAGGTTATTCAAGCAGATGGGGATGTGTATTATTATGAGGCTAAAAAAACTCAACCTGAAGAAAGAGAGGAAGCCCGCATTAAGACTATGAAACAAAGTAAAGCATATCCATATCTGAAAGCAACCTTGGAGGCATTGATTGGGGCAGCTCCAGGTTGGGCAAAAGCTCCAGCTAAGTTTGTCTCGTCTTTGTCTGAACAACTGAAGGATAAACCCGAAGAGGAAATCAAACAGCTCGAACAGGAAATAAAAGGTATTTCTAAAGATGAGACGGTTGTATCAGTACTTTGGAGAGATTGCCGAACAAACCCTCAATAAATTGAGGACTCCGGAGTTCCAGATTTATCTGGA
>JASEHU010000054.1 GCA_030018635.1 bacterium | reverse complement strand
AAACCAATTTTTTATCCAATTCCCAAAATTTAGTCCCAAATTCTGAACGGTCTCTATCCAGTGCATATTTTATACAGTGAGAGTCCGAATCGAAAAAGGAATCTTTTGTTCTACTTACAACAGTTCTACATCCCCGGCAGACAGTAACATGTTCGCATTCATGGCAAGGATTACCTATCTTATCATCAACCGATCTAAAGGATGCAAATATTTTTGAATGATGCCACAATGAAAGAAGATCTCCATTAAAAGGCTCATATTGTGGAATATGGCTACAAGGAGCCACCCTACCGTCTGGTATTATACTTAGAAATCTCCTGGCTGCTGTACAACCCCAAATTCCCTCCCTAAACAGAAATTCTGGAGAGTAGTCAGACATCAAAAAAGTTAAGGATGAATCTATCCTAATTTCGACTTTATATTGAGAACTTCTAAGAATTTTGCGAAGTTTAAGATATTCCGAGGGACTTGGAGAGTTCTCTTCGAGCCACCGAGGATTGCCTGCAGCAGGCTTTGGACGAAGGATGTTAAAGATTTTGCAGCCTATTTCTTCTGCAAGTTGTATCGCATCTTCAATTTGGTCAAGATTTGCCTTAGTGACCACAAAGTTAATTCCAAAGGAGATACCTGCTTCTTTAGCCACTTTGAGTGTTTTAATGGCGTTGAAATAGTTTGGGCGAGAGAGACTATTGACCTCTTCTGTAGCTCCATTTAGTGACACCTGGAGATGAGCAAGACCAGCTTTTTTAAGTTTACCTGCTAAATCGAAACTTAGAAGATTACCATTTGTAGTCAATGAAGGGAGAATTTTATGGTCTTTGACCACCCGAATAGCATCTGATAGATATTCAACCAGTAGCGGTTCTCCACCTCCGATTGCCACTTGAAGAACCTCTGATTTTGCAGCAGATTTAATAATATTTGTAAAGAGAGTAAATGGCATATCTTTTCCCTGAGAGTTTAGGTTTTTCCCAAAATAACATCCAGGACATGACTGGTCACAACGTGATGTAATGGCGAGATGTAGAGCTTCTGGAGCAAAAAGAGACCTTGGAGGAGATTGACGTTCTTTTGCCTGGGCTATACAGTGTTCTAATGTTAGCACAGACTCCTTATCTTTCCCCTGGCAGATAAATTCACCATCCAAAAGTGTTTCTTTGAGTGTATCTGGCCAATTAGTAGCTTTTCTTCCATTGTTAAGAGCCTGGTGTAACTTCTCTGCCCCCAAAAGACCAAGCAAAATTGCAGTTTGAGTTCGAGGTTGAAAAAAAAGAACTCCTTTTTCTTCAGCCCGCATGACAACATCTGATGACAGTCTATACATTTTAAAAACCTCCAATCATTTCACTAAAATTTATAATAAAAAGATTTCTACACCTACATTATAATACGGTATAAAAATAAAAAAGTCTATCCCTAAATTATCCCAAATTTCGCAATACCGCAAAAGTCGCACAGAAACCATTTTTAGGTTAGTAAAATGGTGGTTACATTACGGTGACTGAATCACAGTCAACCATTGTACCCACAAAGTGTTAGGGGAAGCGGTGCGCCTATTGAAATATACCCTTACATGTGCGACTTTTGCGGTATTGCCAAATTTCTTATTATTCATTCTATCGACAATTACCTCTTTTCACCTTTATTATCCCATAAAGATTCAGAAAATAATATCCCTGAATTATCCCAAATTCCATCTCTAAGATTCATAATGGATTTTAGAATAAGAGAGGTCAATATAGAATCATCATCTTATTCGTCACCTAATCATACTTAATCTTATTATATTATCGTTCACTAATCGTCCACCTCTAATTCTCGATGAGTAAGGGTCTTGCTGATTTTAAATATCTCACAATATCTACTTCGATTAATTTTGTCTTTTCCTATTTATATTTGTGTAAGTCTTATCCCAAATTGTTTTTCCAGATTATAATCAACCCCATGAACTATACCGCCGCCATTGGCACAACAAAGCTTTCTTTTTCTAACATCCTCCCTCCACTTTGGATTAGCCACATCTGCACGACGATTAGCTATAATCTTCATCTTTCCTACCTCTGTCTCTTCCTTTGATAGATTGGTAGATAAGCGTTTGATATCTAAAAGGATTTGTGTTTTAACCAATTTGCTTATACTCCCATTCTGGACCTTTACATCAAACATCAAAGCCGTTGCTCGTTCTGACCATAAATTATAGTCAGAACAAAGTTTGAGGGCACTTTTATATAAGACATCGGCGTATTTCACCTGAATGTTTTGGAATTCTTCACATCTTCCCAATGCCTTAAACATCCCCTGCCACGGCTCATTTAAAACATGCTTAATCGGATGTTGAATCGACCTGGCAAAGTCCATTAACTCTTCTTTGTCTGAATTTAAGGCAGATACAAGAATCTCAAATCTTTCATGGAATATATCTTTGACTATTATCTCGTGCTTTTCGAGCATCTCTTTAAGCAAAGGTTGAAGTGACCCCTGTCCGAAATTCCATTGGCATGCCCCAAAACTTATTCCCTGACCATCAAAATCACCACTTATTCCGGCAAAGCAATCAGGAATTCCCTTGCCGGTTTCATAAGACCCGGACAGGGCAAGACATCTATAATTAAGTGGTTTAGTCATAATTGAGGGTTTGAGAATTTCTTCTTTAACAAATAATACCTTCCATGTATCTGGTCCTACTATGCCGTCTGCGGTAAGTTTCTTTGCCTTCTGAAAGGCTTTAACCGCTGATTCTGTTCCACCACCAAAATCTCCATCGATAATGCCCTTATAAAAGCCTGCTGTCTTAAGCCCTTCCTGGAGCTTCTTTACTTCATCTCCCCTTGAACCTAATTTGTAATAAATACTCATAAAAAACAACCTCCTTTTTAAAAAGTGAAAAGTGAAAAACTAAAAGTGAAAATAAAAATAATAATAAAGTTGTAGATAGTTTTAAATTTTTCGTTTTTCACTTTTCACTTTTACTTATATCTGCCTTAAGACTAAATTCTTCTATTTCCTGGTTGGCGAGTGTATGCTTAACAATACTGCCGCTAAATTCTACCTGCTCAAAATAAGGTGAATTCTCTAAAATAGGTAATAATGATGCGGCCGAACCTGATGTCCTTCCCCTTAATTCCTTTAATTTATCCCCTTCGAAGGTGATATTCTTTAGTCCGACATTGTCCGGTAAAATATTGGATAATTCAAGGAGTACATCTAAAGTCTGATCCTGACAAAGGAATGTCCAATCCTTCTCAAATTCCAAAAGCTGTGTTCTTTGACTCATTATTTTATTTATCGCCGGTTTATTTTGAGCAATAACTGTTTGGATTGTCTGTAATTTTCTTTCTTTACCCGCCAGATGCAAATAAAAAATCCCATTCAATAAAACAAAGATTATGGTTGCCAAAATCCCTGTTTTAGTGTAAATTGCCTTTCTTGTTTCTTTAGTTATAATCTCTTTCATAGGGGAGAGATCAATTCGTAACAGACCTTCCTTTATTCCTCTTAAGGCACAACTAAAAGGGGTTATTTCTGGAGAAGCCAAATCCTTAAAATTAGAGCCACTTTTTGAGAGTAACGAGGCAATAGGATTAACACTTATCGTTTGAATCCCTAATTCCTCCTTTAACCTTCTAACTAAATTATCCGTGGCTATAGTTAGAATTATTTTATCAACCTTAAATCCCTCTGTTGAGGTTTGGAAGTAATCAATAATTTTCTTTATTTCTTCCGAAAAGACAGCATCATCTATCAAATGAGATTTGTCTCGTTGAGGCAGGCTTTTGGTGAACTCTAAATTTTCATTCTTGAAAAGGCTTATTTCAATAGACTCACTGCCTTCGGTGAGCAATAAAACCGTCTTCTGCTTAAACTCTTTAGAAAATAACTCAAGACACAGGTTGATTATGCCAAAAGAATCCACATCTATGAATTTGGGTTTAAGTCCGCATTGAGATAAAAGTTGCAAATAAGGGTCAATTATCTCTTTTCTAACGGCGACCAATAAAATATTAGTCTTTTTTTTATTAACGAGGCAAGCCTCAACGAGGCAAGCCTCATCCCCCAGAATCTGGTAATCGTAATAGACCTCATTCATTGGATAAGGGATATGTTCTTCGATTTCATATTTTAGAGCCTGGGCGATTAAATCCCGCTTTAGTGGCGGCAATTCAATGATATTTACCAAAACTTGTCTTCGGGGAATATTCAAACAGATGTATTTTGTTTTAATATTATTTTCACGAAGGAATTTCTTTATCCCCCATACAAGTTCTGCTTGAGGTCTGTTTGAATCTAATATATGGGTTTTGAACAAGCATAGTTTCTTATATGTTCCAGTTAATTGAACAATCTTGATTTTATCTTTGGTTATTACAAGACCAATACTTGTCATTTTAGAACCTCTCCTTGATATGATTTTGGATTTTTGATTTTGGATTGAAAAATCGAAAATCGAAAATCGAAAATCCAAAATCATTTTTCTATAACCACCATTCGTTCATAAAGTTTTTTTTGAGGGCTGGTTTCAGTTGTAAAATCCTCAACAGGTTTATTCATAAAATCCTTAAATAATTGTTTGTCAAATAGTGGAATATCTTTCTCGTCATCTCCCAAATAGGTAGCAGATAGTGTGTCTTCATATTTCTTATCCCACAAAATATTTCCCGTTACTCCTTCAAAAAAAGATATGGACACACCGATTCGGACATCCCTTTTGATATAAGGTTGTTGATAATAAACGAATTCCTTCTTTTCGGTAGAATAGTAATTTTTAAGCTCAAAATCTTTGTGTCTATTATCATTAAATTTATCAATCTTAATTATAAATAATCCATCCGTAGATAAAATTTTATTTAAGGTGACTATCTTCGAAGATTTGTTCAATTCCTCAAAGGTAATAGATTCATCACCAAATAATTCCTTTATTTCATAATCTTCCAGGATGTAAAAAGGACTTTCTTCACTTATATTGAACTTGAATAATTTTAACATCATCTTGCTTATTTCAAGTGTATTTTTATCCTGCCGGTTTTCTGGAAAGGCAAAAGCAGCTACCCGATTTATCTTGTCAATCTTTATTTTGGGTTCTAACTTTCTTGAAATGGTAATCTTCGAAGTAGAAATTTTTGAAGAAGTTTGTAACTTCGAGGAAGTTTGTAACTTCGAAGAAGTTTGTAACTTCGAAGAAGTCTTTTGGGGATTTTGTTTAAAGGTAGTAATTGTCCCTGAATATTCGCTCTCAAACGAATTAAGATTTTTTTGATACACCGGTGTTTGAGAATCTAATTCAACTGCTTTTTGATAGGACTGCGTTGCCTCCTCCTTCTTATTGAAATATTCATAGACAATCCCTAAGTTATTGTAGATTGATGCCTTTTGTGGTGCTAATTCCAATGCCTTTAAAAGGTGAAGTTTAGCATCATTCATAAGATTTGATTTTATATATTGGGCACCTATATTATTTTGTAATATCCAGTCTTGTTTAATCGCGGATGTTACCGTTCCACATCCGGTTAATAACAGGAGGAATATCCATATTGTTTTATGTCCCAACACGGTTGATAGTCTCCTTTCTTTGGATAGTTGTATTGATCATTTGGCAAAATTAATCTTATTTAAGACAAACTTCTTTACCTTCTTAGCTATTTCAAGAGATTCTTCAGCATCCTCTGTTTCTGGTTCAAGCCAAACATCAGGATAACGCACCTCTACTGCATAATCTGTAAGATTATCTGCATCTTCCAACTCGTCTCTGAAAGAGGAGTCTACAGTAGCACACAATTCTACCAAATCTACTATCTTATGAGTCTTAGTAAAGTAAATTTGATGGTATACCAAAAAAGCTTTCAGATATTTCTCTACAGTCTGCTGGCAATGAAAACATACTGTTTCTGTAACAGGGTCTTCAAAAGATAATTCTCTTTCTGCGCTCAAAAGGTCTTTATCAGCCTTCTTTATCCATTTATTAACCAAATTCTTAATAACTTCATCTCGATTCATAAATAACCTTCCCAAATTTATTTGCAGGATAGATAATGGTGCCAATAATATCCTTATATGTCTCAAACTCTTCAGCAGTTCTTACAATCACATCCACTGAAATTCTCAAACCAGCCAGTATCTTTCTAACTTTACGATTCTGTATACTTGCTGGCAGATTACTATCTTTAATAATCAACAAATCCAAATCACTATCTTCTGTAGGTGTTCCATTAGCATAAGAACCAAAAAGAATTATTTTTTGAGGTTTAAATCTTTCTGCAATTCTTCTTTTAACTTCATCTAATTGTTTTTGAGTTACCATTAAAACACCTCCTTCTTAAATTAAATCTTTCTTCCTTATTCAAACGACCAATGGCGGCTAACGGTTGAGCGTATCTGAAGTTCCCCGAAGGGGAATTTGGGCGAAGTGCCGAAGGCACGTAGCCAGATACGCTCTGTTAGGCGACGTTGCGGTCTTCACGATAACACCTTTTCAATGTTTTCTCGGAGTATTTTCTTTCTCTCATCAAAAAAGGTTTCAAAGTCCTTGAATTCGAGACTTACATCTTTTGGAACGTAGTTGTCAGGTAAAAATTTATTTATATCAGGAACATTGGGGTTTCCATTGCTATCTTTTCCATGTAGCCAATCTTTGAAAGGAATTTTGTTTTTACTTTCATTTTCTAACCCCTCCATGAGTTGTAAATTTGGAAGTTCATCTTTCATTTGTTGCCATTTTCTCCATTTATCTTCTGAAATACTGTATCCTTTCAGTTTTGCATCAGTGAATGAACTTGCCGGATGTATGTGGTCTTGATGGAACTTAACCTGCCCAAATCTAAGATTCGGATAGAGCAGTGATAGCACCATAAAGGTGTAAGGGCCTTTTTTATATCCTAATATCTCCTCTATGTCATCATTGACTATTTTCAATGTTTTATTACCCGGTAATTTAACAGTGTCCATGAGTTCTCTAAATGAAAAATCTTCTCGTTTAAGTGCATAACTACTTTTATCTAATTTTCTCAACGCTTCTCGAATATTAGATAGCACTTTATCTCCCTGTCCACCGTAAGTTTGTTTAAGAAGAGCATGGATTATGTATTTTCTCATCTCGTTTTTTTGTCCGTTATCTATTTTCTCACCCTTCATGAGATAGTACGCTATGGGAATTACGACGTTAAGAGAGGTTAGGTTCTCCCCGTTAAAACCGAAACTTACAAGGATGTCCACAGTACCCTTTATGGACTTTTTAATATTCTCCCAATCATTCCTTATTCTATCTATATTTTCTTTCTTGAAACTCTTCACTTTAAAAAGCACTGGTGAGTCTGTCAATACCAAGCAAGTTCTCATAATAAAGTCGTTGTCAAAATTAAATCCGTCGCCTTTTTTATTTATAGTCTGTAATAATGTTTCAACTTCCCCCCTTGCAACTTCCCAATTGGCTACTATGGTGGAAAAAAGTAAATCTGATTTGGAAAGAACCGTTCCACCACTATTAACCCGTACGAAGATATCTAAAATCTTGTCTAAATCCTGCTCTTCTACTTCGTAATAGCTAATCAACTTCTCTATCACTAGTCGCTGATGCAGGATCCTCAGAGTTCTCTTTATAAGATCTCTCTTCTCTTTAATGATACTTTTAGTATCCGATGATAAGTCATTTCTATCTGATAGTTTGTCGTAGTACTCATCTATTTTAGGATCCCTTCCCCATAACCACACTTCTCTTACCAGAAACCAAAGATGAGTTTTGTCTATTGTGGGTGCTTCGGTATCTGTTAGAAATTTGAACTCATAAACAAAATTCTCCTCGTCTTTTTCCGTATCCTCTTTGAGCAGATTCACATACAATCTTCTTCCCAGAAAAGCACTATCGCTCTCCCATCTCGCATAGGGTTTCTTATACGCATAACTCCCTTGAAGAGCAATATACATTGAACTCAATCTTTGTTGACCATCTAAAATTCCAATGATCTCTTCTTTTAGCTCTGGTTTAGGGGCGATTTCATTAATGCATTTATCCCTTTCATGATATTCTTGAATGAATTTATAAAACGTATAATTATTTTTATTTTCACCTATCACATACCAGAAAAGGAAAGTCCCAATTGGATATCCTCTCATGATAGAATCAAAGAGATTCTCTATTCGCTCGTGGTCCCACACGAATTTCCTTTGAATCGCAGGAAGATACACTTCATTTTTACCTATTTTTTCCACAATTTCCTTTATTGAGTATTCCTTATAGCTCATGATTGCCCCTCCTTAATTGCCATGTCGCCTAACTTGTTCATAGCCGAACCATTTCGCTTTTTGTCCTGTTTTGGGATTATAGACGAAGTATTTCGTCTATCCTAACTCTGGATGAAATTCTTAATCATTTTTGACTTTTCTTTAAAATAGAATCCCATGGATTCAGAATCTTACTTAAATCTTTGTTGCTTAAAGGGGGAATATATGGAAAATAGTTTTCCATAAGCTACAAATCCACAATCTACAACTTACCACCCTTATATTTTATCTAAAACACCGTTAACAAATCTTGGTGAATCTTGTGTGCTGAAGGTTTTAGCCAATTCGACGGCTTCATTAATGACGACTGCTTTAGGGGTATCTTTCATCTCCAATAGTTCAAATATTCCTAATCGAAGGATATTGCGGTCAACTATGGCTATCCTTGAGAATTCCCAGTTATCCGTATGGGAAACAATGCTCGCATCAATTTTACTTAGATTTTTTGATACACCTCTGATTAAAATTTCAGCAAACTCCTTAATTTCCGGCAATGTATTTTTATACTCCTGCCAGAATATTGAGATGACCTCATCCGGGTCGGTTTGTGATGTTTCAATCGCAAAGAGTAGTTGCAGAGCCAGCTCCCTTGCCTTTGTTCTTTTTCGTTTCATTTTTTTATATCTTGTCAGACCTGTCAGACTCGTTAAACAATTTTATACAAATTAGCCATTTCAATCGCCGAAAGGGCGGCATCAAAGCCTTTGTTCCCACTTTTGGTTCCAGCCCGCTCAATAGCCTGCTCAATCGTATCCGAGGTGATAACCCCAAAGATAACCGGAATACCGGTTTCTAATGAGATAGTAGCAATGCCTTTAGAGACCTCATTGCAGATATAATTAAAATGCGGTGTTTCGCCACGAATGACTACCCCAAGGCAGATAATGGCATCATACTTTTTTGAATGAGCCAATTTCTTTGCCAGATACGGAATTTCAAAAGAGCCGGGGACTTTAACCATCTCTACATCCTCTTCTTTTACCCCATGTCGAATGAGTGCATCTAAACAACCATCGACTAATTTAGCGGTAATAAACTCATTAAATCGTGAAGCAATTATCCCTATCTTCAGACCTTTTGCCTCTAATTTACCTTCATAAACCTTCATTTTATCTTACCTCCTATTTCAATTTAAAAAAAGAGAAACCACAGAGGGCACAAAGGAATTCACAAAGAGCACAGAGAATAGAAAACTTAAGGAAAAGTGAGAAAGTAAGCCTTTCTCTCTATCCACCTGTTTACTTTTCACTTTCCACTAATTTTTTGATTTCCTTCACGGTTAAACCTGTAGCCGTGGATACCCTTTCAATATCATCTCCAAAACTTAAAAGGGTTTTCGCTATCTCTGTTGCCTTCTCCTTCTTACCTTCTATCTTACCTTCTATCTTGCCTTTTTTTGTACCTTGCTCTATACCTTGCTTTAAGGCAAACGCCATCCAACCTTTCTGTAGACGGATAAAATCATGCCTTTTATATTGTGCCTCTAACTCTTTTTTACTCAAATTCGCAGTATTGGCTATCTCAAATGCCTTCTTTATCTCCAACTCCTTTTCTAATGTCTTTGGTGTATATTCAAGTCTTCCCGCATTCTTTATAAAATATATCCACTTATCTGTTATGGAATCTAATTCCTCTTCATTTTTATCGAATTTCGGCAGTTCAATAAAGATTAGCTCTATCTCATCCTTATATCTTATCAATGCCTTTTTTTCTATGAGATTGAAATAGGTAATGATTTTATCTACATCTTTAAACATAATAAAATCTGTAATAGTTAAAGCAATGATAGGTTTAAGAGTAGTAAAATCTTCTCCTTTTGGAAGTTGAGTAGAATATGACTTAGCCGCATTGTATAAAATCCTTTTTTCAAGCCCCTCTACATTCAATACCTGCATCTCAATGATAACATTTTTATTGTTCGATAGTCTGGCTTTAACATCTACATAAGTATCCTTCATCCCTTTTATCAGTGGTATTTGATATGGGTCAACGATAGTTAAATCAACTATCGTTTCCCCTTTTTCAAAATCAATAATTGCGTTGAGAAAGCTGATTAAAATATCCTTGCTT
>JASEHU010000053.1:5714-10350 GCA_030018635.1 bacterium | reverse complement strand
TTGGAAATTAGAAATTGGAAATTAGAAATTAGTCCTTCACTTAACTCGTAGACTCGTCTCAATCTCTCTCCCTAATTTCTAATTTCAAATTTCACATCCATTTTTTAACCGCAAGCTTTCAAACAAGAGTGAACCATCCCATAATTGTTAATTGCCTTAAATCCATCCCTGCTTGCCGAGATAGTCTTTTCAATATCCTGCTGAGTATGAGCCAATGAGACAAAGCCTGCCTCGAATTGAGATGGGGCTAAATAAATCCCCTGGTTTAGTATCTCTTTAAAATATGTCGCATATCTTGCCGTATCGGATGTTTTCGCCGTTTGATAGTCTATTACCTCTTCCCGGGTAAAAAAGATACAGAACAAAGAGGCAACCTTAGTAAAGAATGGATTTATCCTACAATTCTGTGCCGTATTTTGTAGTCCCTCAACCAACAATGTAGTCTTTTGAGCCAATTGTTCGTATATTGTTGGTTGAGCGAGTATTTTTAAGGTTTGAAGCCCAGCGTGCATGGCTATTGGGTTACCTGATAGGGTTCCGGCTTGATAAACGTCGCCCAGGGGGGCAACCATTTCCATAATTTCTCTTTTCCCACCATAGGCTCCAACTGGAAATCCACCACCAATGATTTTGCCCAGGCAGGTAATATCCGGCTGGACACCATAGAGTTGTTGAGCACCACCATAAGCGACCCGAAACCCGGTAATTACCTCATCAAAAATAAGTAAAATTCTATATTGCCGGGTAATTTCCCTTAACCCTTGTAAAAATCCTTTCCCAGGTAAAATCAAACCCATATTGGCGGCTATTGGTTCGACAATTATGCAGGCAATCTCTTCCCCTTGTTTTTCCACCACCTCTTTGACCCGCTCGAGGTCATTGTAAGGTAAGGTAATAGTGTATTTAGCCAGAGCGGTAGGTATGCCCAGGCTGTCCGGGATACCCAGTGTAGTCGCTCCAGAACCTGCCTTAACCAACAGGCTATCGCTGTGACCATGATAGCACCCTTCGAATTTAATAATTTTATCTCGTTTTGTCCATGCCCTGGCTAATCTAATGGCACTCATGACCGCCTCAGTGCCGGAATTGACCAACCGTATGAGTTCGATTGATGGTATTGCCTCAATTATCTGACGGGCTAATTCTACCTCTACCTCGCATCCTGCGCCAAAACTTGTCCCCTTTTCGCAGACACTTTTGACTACCTCTACGACTTGAGGATGGGCATGACCTAAAATTAAAGGGCCCCAGGAGCAGACATAATCAATATATTCGTTGCCATCTACATCATAAATCTTAGCCCCGGCACCCCTTTCTATAAATACAGGCTGTCCCGAAACCGCCTTAAAAGCCCGTACCGGACTATTTACTCCACCAACAAGGTATTGATTTGCCTCTTTAAAAAGTTTTTTCGATAAGTGAAATTCCATTTGAGTAAGGTAATTATACACTATAAGATTGATATGGTCAAGACAATTTTTTATGATGGAGGTAATGAAGTAGTAATTGGTAGGAAAGCCTATGTATTGAAATATATAGCACTTATTAACCAAAAGTTCTCATCTTTTTAAAGTAAACTGCTGATAAAGGTAATATGAACACTTACAAAATATTGAATGTAGAATAATGAATGTAGAATGTAGAAGTATTAGGATTAGATTAGTATTACTTCTACATTCTACATTCATTATTCTACATTCTACATTCGGTATTTCCATCTCATAAGAACTTTTGACTAATATCTGCTATAAATGAAAGCTAACCCTCCAATAATAAGGTATTCTACCTGGTACTTATCCAAAAGGATAAGCATATCCTCAAAATCTTGAATCGTTTCCATTATAATTCCTTTTCAGGCAGAGATTCTCGACTACCAATAACCTTAGCTACATCGTTTCTGATAGCTACAAGTGCAGATAGACGGGTATCCGGTGATTGATTTTGCCAGAATTCTAAATCCCATCGTTGTGCATCGGCAAAATCCCGGGCACGGTAACCCACGATTCTCTTTTTTCGTAATTCACTGCGTTCTTTCATATTCATAACAAACCTCTATAGCAGTTATTAACCAAAAGTTCTCATGTGAAATTATTTTGGATTTTGGATTTTCGATTTTGGATTTTAAAGATAAATCAATTTGCAATCTAAAATCGGCAATCGAAAATCGAAAATTCGTTTCTTGGATGAGAACTTTTGGTTAATAGGTGCTCTATTCGGCAATTATTTAGCTACCAAATTATGTTTAACGGGAGTCGGGGTTTGGAATGTCTGATTTTCGAACTCCGAATTTCGTTCTCACATCGACGGAAACTTGCCTTTTTGTGGCAAATCCCCCAATCACTGGATTATTCCCTTCCTTCTATTTGACGCACCATTTCGTGGACAATTTCCTCTGCATACGATTTTAAAAGATTAATTATTAATTCAACTGGTTTGTTAAATCTAAGTGATTTGTATGCCTTTTCATCAAATGGTGGCGTATTGAATTTCCGGACTAAAATATGTTCCAAACCGGCAATTCCATGTTTTTGCTCAGCAAGTTTGATGACTTTATTCCACACCACACCGTGTTTTTCAATATAAGCGACCAAATCCACAAAGTCCTTAATTTCATCTCGCATAGCTAAAGCAACCAATTTATCCAGAAAGATATCCTGATGATGTGCAATTTCCATCTCCCCTATTTTTTGTTCTGCGGGGTAAATCCTTTTTGCCGGATATTGCACAAATTCTACTTCCAGGCAGGTATTATCCGTAAATCTACAGGTAAAAATGTATCGGTCATAATGCCTGATATAGGAAATGGAAGTATGGGGGAATGTTTGAATAATAATATTTTTAGCATATTCCAGAGTCTCTTGAGAGATTGGTTCTTGAGTAAAAAAGTCCAGGTCCAGACTAACTCGATGTTTAAGGTCAAATAAGGCTAAAGCAGAGCCGCCACCAAAATAAAATTGTTTCCCAAGTTCACTCCTGGCAATAGCCTCAAACAATTGCTCCTGTCGTTTAAGCAAATTATTCATTGGTATCCTCTTGCCATATTCGGTAATATAACTTAATTGCCTCACGAGTTTCATGAGGAATATGTAAACGGTCTAAGTGAGCATAAAGTAATTCAACGCTCTTGCGGTCGTGTCCATAAACCGGGAAAAATTCAGCCAGCCGCTGTAATGCCCACTCTTTACTCGGTGGATACTTATAGTCCCATAGAAGTGCTGAGGGGAAAGACTTTTCCCAATCTTCTGCTACTTTCAATTTGGATTTTCATCCTCCTTTGTACCAACATTAGACGGAAGGAGTGTTTCTATTAGATTAATGCAAAATCGAGCATCGTTTTTTGCCTTTTGTGCATCTTCTTTGGTATAAATTCGTTCAAAATAAAAAGAAGGCTCACGCAGTTTGGCTAAATTCGTAGATATACCTTTTATCTTTGCCAAATCTTTTTTATTTATTGCCGGTAGTTTTTCCAAAACACATACCGCAAATACTTCGCCAACATCATGTATTCTCGGGTATTCTATTCCACCTATCTTTAGAAATCCTTTAAGGAGTAATTCTACCACTTCTTGTGCTCTTCTTACTACCAGGTTATAAGAGCCTTCAGCAAAAGCTAAAGACAAATCCCGTTGGAATATTTTCTTTGCTTCTTCGATAAGTTCCTTCCCAAAATCAAGGTTATTCATAATTGAAATACTTCACCTAATTTTAAATCCGGCTTTATAATCCAATACCAGGAGTTATCTTTCAGAAATATCCTTTTTGACCCAAGTTCTTTTAGCCGTTTTTTTAGAATCAATAACCGATTATTAAAAAATTTATCCTTATCGTATAACATAACACCATCTTCTGTAATATCCAGGAATAGATACCTATTTTCTTTTGCCTCTTCTTTTGAGAAGATGATAGGTTTAATACAGATAGCATATTTAGCTTCTATTTTCTTTATTATCTTAATCATCCTTTGTAGTCTTTTGTAATAAGTAGATGGAGCTTTCTCAATAATTATAACCAGGTCAATATCACTTTCCTGTTTCGCATTCCCTCGGGCTACAGAACCATAAAGGATTGCGGATATAAGTTCCTGCTTATATTTTTTTATAAGTAAATCTGTAAATTCTTTTAAACCTGCCATATTCTTATCAATCATTAATTATCCTCCTGTTATTCTATCACTACTCAACTGATGGATGGCAATTATTTACCCAAATGAACTATAAGGTGATCGGTTATCGGTGATCAGTAATCGGTGGAAGAAGACAAATCAGATAATTACCGATTACCGATTACCTGATCACCGATAACCGATCACCTTGTAGTTCATTTGGGTAAATAATTGTAATCCATCAATTGAGTAGCGACAGAGCACTAAGTAAGTGAAGAGGTATAAACAATGAAGTTTATTGTAACAATTGAACGAGATGAGGATGGAATGTTTGTAGCGGAATGTCCATCTATTCCGGGATGTGTAAGTCAGGGGAGAATTGAGAAGGAAGCAGTGGAAAATATCAAGGATGCAATAAAACAATGCCTTGAAGTTCGAGCTGAAAGAGGTATGCCTCTCACTGTAAGTATGTGTGAAGTCAGCAATTCACGGTGAATACGATACCTCTAATCGAAAATCAAGGAATGGAAAACT
>JASEHU010000053.1:0-5704 GCA_030018635.1 bacterium | reverse complement strand
ACAGCAATTCACGGTGAATACGATACCTCTAATCGAAAATCAAGGAATGGAAAACTTCGCTCTGGCAAAGGGATTCAAGCTCTTCTATTTAAGACTTGATACGCCAGTTTTTGGGCTAAATATTACGAAGAAAATATTTTAAAATCGCTCCAAACCCTTATAATAGCACGGGTTTTCTGTTCACCGTGAATTGCTGGTGTGAAGTAGAGGTATTGGTCTAATGCAGAAGATTCCTCTTTAATTCAGACATTAGACATCAGACTTCAGACATCAGACTCAGGAGAAGACACTTCAGGGACCAAGTTCCTACATAGAAAAGTCTGATGTCTGATGTCTGATGTCTGCCTGAATCAGGCACAAAATCAAGGATTGCTCTTCCTTGAAATTAACATATTATGAGGAATGCACTAAGATAAAAATATGAAAATACCAAGAATTTATCAAAATTTAGGACAATTTCTTAAACCAGGTAAGGTATTGGTCATTTATGGTCCCCGTCAAGTTGGAAAGACTACACTCTTAATCGATTTTTTAAAAGAGACACAGATTAAATACAGGCTTGATTCTGGTGAAGATATAAGAATTCAGGAAGTTCTAATCTCACAGAATTTTACTAAAATCCTGGAATATGCCAGAGGGTATGAACTAATTGTCATTAATGAGGCACAAAAAATAAAAAATATTGGCCAGGGTTTAAAAATTTTAGTTGATAAAATTCCTTCCCTTCAAATAATTGTTACAGGTTCATCTTCTTTTGAATTGGCAGGACAGACCGGTGAACCATTAACAGGTAGAAAAATAACATTAACCTTATTTCCTGTTTCTCAAATTGAATTTAGTGGGCTTTATAATCCTTTTGATCTAAAAAATAAATTAGAAGAATATTTGATTTATGGCGGTTATCCTGAAGTCGCGGCTACAAACGAATTAACAGAAAAGAAAAGAATCCTTAATGAAATAACAGGTTCATATTTATTAAAGGATATTTTGGAATTAGAAAAAGTAAAAGGTTCAAAGATATTACTGGACCTTTTGCGATTACTTGCTTTTCAGGTTGGCAGTGAAGTTTCTCTTTCTGAAATAGGCAGGCAACTGGGTATCGATTATAAGACTGTTGCTCGTTATCTTGATTTATTGGAAAAGGCGTTTGTTATTTATAATTTACGAGGATACAGCCAAAATTTGAGAAAAGAAATTACTAAAAAAAGTAAATTCTATTTTTATGATAACGGTATTCGTAATTCTATTATTTCTAATTTTAATTCTATCGAATTACGCAATGACATTGGCCATCTGTGGGAAAATTTTCTGGTTGTAGAGCGATTGAAAAAGCAATCCTACAAAAATATCTATGCCAATAATTATTTTTGGCGGACATGGAATCAAAAAGAAGTAGATTTTGTAGAAGAGAGAGATGGTAAATTGTACGGATATGAATTCAAATGGCAGGAAAAACCAATAAAACCACCTAAAGAATGGATAGAAACATATAGTAATTCTGAATTTAAGATTATCAATAGGGAAAATTATATGGATTTTATAGGATAAAAATTACTGATGGAGGCCAGACAATTTGAAAGGAAATTTTTATCACGAAATAACGAAAGAATGAAAGCACGAAAAGGTTTTAAACCTTGTAATGAAATTTGAGGAGTTAGTGGGAAGAATTAAGGGTAGTAAATTAAACCCCTTTCGTGTTTTCTGATTTTCGTGCTTTCGTGATAAAATTTTTATATTGTGCTTTCAAATCGTCTGGATGGAGGCAAGAAGAAGTGATGAGAGTAAGATTTGCACCGGCTCCAACGGGTTATTTACATCTGGGTGGGGCAAGAACCGCTCTTTTTAATTGGCTATTGGCTAAACAACATCAAGGCAAGTTTATCCTGCGAGTAGAAGATACCGATATTAAACGCTCTACTCAAGAGAGTGTTCAGGTTATTCTGGATAGCCTGAATTGGTTGGGAATAACCTGGGATGAAGGACCCTATTTCCAGTCTGAGCGAATACATATCTACAAGGAATACATTGAGAAATTATTGCAGGAAAATAAGGCGTATTATTGCTATTGCACACCGGAGGAATTAAAGGCTCAGCGTCAAGAGGCACTGGAATCTCCTGATAGGCCGGCCTATGATGGTCGATGCCAAAACCTGTCTTTGGCCCAAAGGCAAGAATATGAATCTGGGGGTCGTAAACCGGTTGTTCGATTTCAAATCCTGCCCGGAATGACTACAGTAAATGACCTGATTCGGGGAGAGTTGACCTTTGATAATAAATTACTGGGTGATTTTATCATACTTAAATCAGATGGCATGCCTACTTATAATTTTGCCTGCATTATCGACGATGCCTTGATGGAAATTACCCATGTCATTCGTGGTGAGGACCATATCTCCAATACCCCGCGTCAGATTTTATTGTCTCAGGCATTAGGATTCAAACTACCAATATTTGCCCACTTACCTTTGATTCTGGGCACGGATAAGACACCTTTGAGTAAACGACATGGCGATGTTGCCATTGGACATTATATCCAGGAGGGGTATTTACCTGAGGCATTGGTTAACTACCTGGCATTATTAGGTTGGTCAACCTCTGATAGTCAGCAGATAATTTCAGGGTCTGAGTTGGTGGTAAAATTCTCTTTGGAGCGGGTAAGTAAAAATCCGGCCATATTCGACCTGGAAAAATTACGCTGGTTGAATGGGGAGTATATCAAGGGATTGGATATAGATACGCTGACAGGGTTATGTGGGAAATATTTAAATAAAATCGAAAATCGAAAATCGAAAATCGAAAATCGAAAATTTAAGGAAATAGTCAGGCTTTTTCAGGAACGAATGAGGACTTTGGGGGATTTTGTTGAACGGGCAAGATTTTTCTTCGTAGATACAGGTTCCCTGGTGTATGAACCGGAGGCAATGACTTTACTGACTAAAAATGGTGTTTCCGAAATTATGGAGCAAGTAAAGACTAAGTTATCACAACTGTCTTCCTTTACCCCTGATTCTATTGAAATGTGTATTCGTAGGTTAGCCGAGGAATTAAGGATAAAAGCGGCCGATATAATCCATCCCTTACGAGCCGCATTAACAGGTAGTAAAGTAAGCCCGGGGATTTTCGAGGTAGTCGCTCTGCTGGGTAAGAAAATTGTCACAGAACGAATTAGCAAAGTTTTGAAAAATTAGGGCATAAGAGTTCAAAGGCAATAGTCCAAACCGATATTAGGCAAAGGATTAAGGTGATTTGAAGATGAACGAGATTGAAAAGAACAAAGGACTTTTTGATAAAATTTCAGGTTTAATTGAACAGGCAAGAAAAAAAGTTGCCATTACCATCAATCAGGAGATGGTAGTGCTTTACTGGAATATTGGGAAAACTATCAAAGAAGAGATAATGAAATCAAAAAGGGCGGAGTATGGGGAAAAGATAGTGCAATCACTGACTGCACAATTAACTCAAAAATATGGGAGGGGGTTTTCTTCTCAAAATTTATGGTATATGGTTCAGATATATGATACTTACCCAATTCTCCACGCAGTGCGTGGAGAATTCAAAGGGCTCAGTTGGACCCATATAAGAAGTCTTTTACCTATAAAAGATGACCTGAAACGCCAATTTTATGCTATTCTGTGTCAAAAAGAGCACTGGAGCACCCGCATCCTTGATGAAAGAATAGGTACTATGCTTTATGAAAGAACCGCGTTGTCAAAATTACCAGAAAAAACCATAGAAAATCAATTACGAGAATTAAAAGAAGAAGATAAAATGACACCAGAGTTGGTCTTTAGAGACCCTTATGTGTTAGATTTTTTGGGACTCAGTGATACCTATAGTGAAAAAGATCTGGAAAGGGCAATATTGAATGCGTTAGAAAAATTTATTATTGAATTAGGCAAAGATTTCTATTTTGTAGCCAGACAGAAAAGGATTACACTTGATAATATTGATTATTATATGGATTTGGTTTTTTATCATAGAAAATTGAGGTGTTTTGTGGTTATAGAATTAAAATTAGACAAATTTCGTGCAGAATATAAAGGACAGATGGAACTTTATTTAAGATACATTGAAAAATATGAAATGGATGAAGGTGAGAATCCACCTATTGGATTGATACTCTGTTCAGAGAAAGGCAAAGAGCAGATTGAACTTTTATTTTTACCAAAAGACAGAATAAAAGTCTCGGAATATTTGACAAAGTTGCCACCAAAAGAATTATTCGCCGAAAAATTACATAAAGCAATTTTAACTGCACAAATATCATTAAAAGAAGGTAAAGAAAAATAAAATGTTAAGGATATTCAACAATGCGTAAAGAGGTAAGGATTTTATTTCTTTTAGTCATTAATTTAACCATCGCCGGTTGTGCCTCTTCACCTGATGTTCCTGTTGAAATCAGGAAGGAACAGGTTGGTGAGGCATTATTGCAATGGCCTTATCGTAGTTGGGATTTGCAGTTTCCACATGGAATAGCCATAGATAAAGAAGATAATCTCTATGTCGCTGATACCAATAACCATCGAATTTGTAAATTTGACAAAAAGGGTAATTTCATGATGAAATTTGGAGGTATGGGTAGTGAAACAGGGAGGTTTAAATTCCCTTATGGTGTTGCGGTAGATTCTGACGGTAATATTTATGTGGCGGATACAAATAACAGCCGTATCCAGAAATTTGATAAGGAAGGAAATTTCCTGTTAGATTGGGGTAGATTTGGATTCGAAACAGGTGAGTTTGACCGACCTTATGGAATATATGTAGATAAAGATGATGCTGTTTATGTAGGTGATACCTATAACCATCGGATACAAAAATTTACTACCTCTGGAGAGTTTATTATGCAGATAGGTAGTGCCGGCTCAGGTGATGGTCAGTTTAGATTACCCAGGGGTGTGAACATAGATTCATCAGGTAATATCTATGTAGTTGATACCGCTAACAATCGGGTTCAAAGATTCACTTCAGACGGCAGATATTTTCATAAATGGGGAGATAAACGAGGTTTTGAGGCAGGCGAGTTTGACCGACCACAGGGGATTTGCCTGAATTTGGCTAATGATGTTTATGTGGTGGATACCTATAATCATCGAGTCCAAAAATTTGGTGACTTCGGCAACTTTATCCTTCAATTCGGTCATGCCGGTTCACAAAATGAAGAGTTTAATCAGCCTACAGGTATCGTTTTGGATTCGGAAGGGAATGTCTATGTGGTTGATACCTATAACCATCGAATACAAAAATTTACCTCAACTGGTAATTTTATCCTTTCCATACATTAAAACGCATTGTGCTAGTTTAAAATTCTACTAAAGTTTTTTGGCTTTCAGTCCGATTATCCCTAAAAAGAAGGGGGGATAATCATGAAAGACCTAGAAACCTTATTTGTCTTTGTTTATGTATTGGTGGATGACCAATACAAGAGGATAGCAAAAGAGTATCCTCGGTTCAAAGCATCAGGCCCAGAGCCTGAATTTAGTGACAGTGAAGTAATCACCTTGGCATTGATGGCAGAACTTACAGGAAATGATAGTGAAAATGCCTGGATATCTTTTGTCACCAAGAACTATGGGCATCTGTTTCCAAAGATCATTGAAAGATCAAGATATAATCGCAGGGCAAGAGACCTAACTTGTCTGATTGACAAAGTCAGGTGCAACCTTCAAGAACACCTGGTAGGTAAAATGCCTTCTGTTCAGATAAT
>JASEHU010000052.1 GCA_030018635.1 bacterium | reverse complement strand
CACCGTTTTCATTTTATTGTCACTACGGTTTTTTAAAATTTCCACCTACCCCTCTTCTAATCCCTTATAAATAAAGGATCTTGTTTTTTGGCCCTCTCGATTTGGGCCATTTTCTGTTGAACTTGAGTAATAATCTCAGGTAAAGTCCAAAGATTACTATTAAAAACAGAATTAATCTGGAATTGCATTTTACAATCATTAAAAATCATATCCTATACTAAAATTGGTTTTATGAAAGGTATCAACAAAATCTGTATTCCAGGCATAATCTATTCTTAGAGGTAGAAAGCCTAAAAGGATGCGTAACCCAACACCATAAGAGCATTTTAAGTCAGTTTCTTTTTTTTCATCCGTGGAATTATGTCTGGTAGTCAACCTTTCCCCTTTTGACCAGGCAGAACCTGCATCGACAAATAGAACCGAGCGAATATTTCTAATGGAAACAGGCATGGCAAATCTAATTTCATCAATGAGCGGTATCCTGAGTTCTGCATTACCGAGGAGGATATAATTACCCCAGAATTCACCCACTTCATAGCCTCTTAGACTCCCTGCCTCAGAAATAGAAAACAATCTGCGTCCACCTAAGGGAAATTCCCGACGGTCAGAGCCTTTACTTACCTTACTCAAAAGATGAAAAGCCCAGTTTGCCCGTTGTGTTATGCGGATATACTTACGATAGTCAATCTTAAAATTGGTATAACTTACCTGGTGATGCAAAAGGGGTATGGTTTGTTCTATGCTTACCCGGCTCATCACCCCATTTAAAGGTCCCCAATAACTCCAATTGGTCGTGTCCTCTACTAAGGCTACTGAAAGATAATCCATCCCTGCCTTCTCCTGGGTTATTGTTCCTGAGGTAACAATTTTTTCCTGAGAGACCACCTCGGAAACAAAACTTAGTTCTACCCGTCTGAATTTACTAAAAGGATAGTCCATCATACCCACTATTCCATATTCTCGCTCGGCAATATCCTTATCAGAAAAGCTATAAAAATTAGACCAGTTAAAAACACCAACCCTGAAATCAGGTTTTTTAGTCAGATAGCTGTATGAGAGTTGGAAATTGGTTTCATTGCTTAGAGAAGAGGCATTATCCAATAGTAACATAAATCTATGATTTCCCAGGACATCCGAGGCGGATAGTTGCAGACTGGCCGAGATACCCTGACTTGAATTATAAACAAAATTTCCTGAGCGCCAATCAAACGAAAATTTTCGTTCATATTCCTTGATTTTGGCTTTTTTTATTGATTCGATTTCGATTAAGGTGGTGGATGTGGCCGCAACTTCAGGCTTTTTCCAGGTAAGTTTCAGGTTTTCTATTAAATAAAGACTATATCCGCCTTGATAATATGAGACAAAAATTAGTCCTCCCTGTGGAGATGTAGCCCCCGCAAAGGCACCACCAACACAATTCGTTACCTGGGCTACCTCCTTTGTCTCCAGATTATAACCATAGATATTATAATAGATACCATCGACATCTGAGGAATAAAATATAATTTTACCGTCATTCGACCAGAAAGGGTCTTTTTTATGGCCATCTTCAGAGGTAAGTATGACTATCTCTTCTTTTGTCTTTGGCGAGACAAGGCAAATATCGGCAAATCCATCTTTTTCTCTTATAAAGGCAATATATTCACCATCATTGGACCAGATAGGCTGGTGGTCAAGTGAATCGCCAGAGGTCAATGGCTCTATTTTATCATCCTCAAGCAGGTATATCTTACTTTTGCCGTTAGAAAGGGCAGAAACAGCTAATCCTTTACTATTTGGGGAAAAAGAGATGGAAGATATTTCATCGAATTTATCCGGCTTGATTACCTCTTTAATGGTAGAGGTAAAGACATCGAAGATAAAAATGGCATCTTTCCCTTTTGTTTTAGCGGTAAAGGCAATTTTGGTACCGTCAGGGGACCAGGCCAGGGGTCTTTCTTCGGTATTAAGTTCTTCAAAATCATGAGCGGACATCCCTCTGGTAATTCTTTTCAGCACCTGACCATCGCTCACCCGCACCAAAACAACCTCTGCCTCCCCAAATTCGTATGATATCAAGGCAAGCATATCACCGCCAGGGGAGAATGTGGGATGTGAATAAAATCCTTGTCTTTCTTCTATGAGCCTTTTCCCAAAATCTGTGGGAAGTTTACGCCTGATCAATTCAGGATAATACTGCTGTTGTAAAGACTTTCTCCAGCCGTTCTCTAATGTCTCCAGGCTTACCCCCAGGGATGTTTTAATCATACTTTCAACAGAAGGGTGTGCCTTGAACCTTCTCAAGAGAAGGTGGATTTTATCCGCCCCATAAGTTCTGGCAATATATCTCAGCAAGGAATGACTCTCTTTATAGGCTAAATAGACCCTTGATATGCCTGAGAAATCGGCTAAATTAGATAATGGGATAAGATTGTTTTCCAATACGGCATCGGCTAAGACGGTATGTCCCATTGTATCCAGATCACCTGTTTCATACTCAGCCAATCCCTCCATAAGCCATAAAGGTGGTGCCAGAAATGCCTGTACGGAAAACATGGCCGGTAATGTATCATGATATAAAATATCGTATTGGAAGACATGGGTAAGTTCATGGGTAATTACGGTCTGGAATGCCTTATAACTTCCGGTAAAAGGGATAACCATCCGATACTTAAAAATCTCGGTAAAGCCACCTACACCCTTTTCAATTAATTCCAGGATAATATTTGTCTGTTGAAAATCGTAATGAGATTTAAAAATAACAAAGGGAATTGGTTTCGAGACATCATATTTCAAATCGGCACCAATCTTTTCATAGGCATCTTCAGCCATTTTAGCCGCTATTCTGGCTAAATCCTCTATCTCCGGATTGTGATAGACCTCAAAATGCTCGGCTTGCAATATCTGCCATGTAAATCCTTTATACCTGACCTTATTTTTACCAAATTCCTGAGAAAGACTAAGATTAGGAATAAGACATATAAGACATATAAGACCTATATTTTTTATCATCATTATCACCTTCTTCTATAAAAGTATATCCATCAAATGTGTTTTTGTCAAGGAATTAAAATAATCCTTGACGCAAATCAAAAAAAAGACTATAATAATTAGGAGAAGAAAAGGGTTCAAGGGGTCAAGGGGTCGAGGGTTTAAGGGGGTAAGGGTAGGAGAATTCAAGAAAGAAATCCTTTATCTTCCCTTGACCCCTTTTTACATTATTGCAGAAGTCTATTAAATTGGAGGAATAAACAAAGATGTCTTTATATAAACGTTTAATTAAATATGTTATTCCCTACAGACGGCAACTATTTTTTGCCATAATTTGTATGCTTATTGTTGCCATGACTACCTTAGCCTTACCCTGGTTTATCAAGGTTATCCTGGCTAATGCCTTATCGACACACAATATTTTGCAATTAAACCTGACTATGCTGGCGGCTTTTATTACGGTCTTTATTTGGGCTTTAGCTCAATATGGACAAAACTTCCTTATGGGTTATATTGGTCAGAAGATGATTTATACCCTTCGTAATGAGATATTTGAACACCTGATGTTCCTACCTTTAAAATTCTATAAAGATACCCAGACAGGCCAAATAATGTCCCGGATTATCAATGATATATTTTTATTAGAGAATTTCATTGTTTTTGGTGTAATTAACATACTCAAGGAGCCTTTAGTTTTATCAGGTGCGATTTGTATTGCCTTTTATCTTAATTGGCAATTAGCCCTTCTGGTTCTTGTTGTCATACCGTTTATTGCCCTTTCTATCTTTATATTAGGTAAAAAGATGAAGAAAACAACCCTTAAAATTCAAGGTAGAATAGCTGATGTATCAGCAGTCTTACAAGAGATTATCTCCGGTATTCATGTGGTCAAGGTATTTGGTATGGAATCCTATGAGAAAGACAAGTTTAAGGAGGTCAACAAGAGATATTTTAATGCCTTTTTAAAAAAGGTAAAAATCACCGCCGCATCTACTCCGTTAGTGCATTTTTTTAGTACCGTCGGCACCCTGGCGATTATCTGGTTTGGTGCCTATCAGGTTCTAAAAGGTATTTTAACTGTAGCGGATTTAATTGCCTTTGGGCTTTATTTAGCCTCTATGTCTTCCCCAATCAAGAAATTGATAGAATTAAATCTGGTAATTCAACAGGCTTTTGCCGCAAGTGAACGGATATTCGAGGTAATAGATTTAGAAATTAAAATTGCAGAACATCCCCAGGCAAAAGAATTACCCGCTATTTTGGGTAAGGTAGAGTTTATTGATGTCCATTTTAGCTATGCGGATGAATTAATCCTGAAAGGAATCAATTTAGAGGTTAACCAGGGAGAGGTATTAGCCCTTGTAGGTCCTTCCGGTAATGGGAAAACAACCATCGTTAATCTCATCCCAAGGCTTTATGACCCTGATTCTGGCAAGGTAATGATAGACGGATATGACATCAGGGAGATTAAAACTCAAAGCATTAGACAACAAATAGGGGTCGTGCCGCAGGAGATTATTTTATTTAGCGGGACAATTCGGGAAAACATTGCTTATGGCAAAATTGATGCAAGTGAGAATGAGATAATTTCTGCCGCCAAGGCGGCTAATGCCCATGAATTTATCACTAACCTGCCTGATGGCTATGAGACACAAGTAGGTGAGCAGGGGGTAAAACTCTCCGGTGGTCAAAGACAGCGACTGGCTATTGCCCGGGCTATTATTCGTCAGCCAAAAATATTAATCTTGGATGAGGCAACCTCTTCTTTAGATTCTGAGTCAGAAACATTAATTCAGGCATCTTTGACCGAAATTATGCGGCATCAGACAACCATTGTCATTGCCCATCGCCTATCTACGATCGTTAATGCCGATAAAATAGCGGTGGTGGATAAAGGCAGGATAGTTGAATCAGGCAGACATCATGAACTCTTAAAACAAAAGGGATTATACAGCAGGCTTTATGATGTGTAGGGATATTATAATGGTTCATAACATTTGATATTGTGGGTGCTCCAGTAGTCAGAATATCAAATGTTATGAACCACTAAGTTGCATTCAAAGAGAAACTTATATCAGACACTAAAAACTTGTGACTTGTCGGCAGTAGACTTTTATAGTTGATTTCAGATTGAATTTAACCACAAAGTACAGTTCACTAAGAAAAAATTTTTGTGTCCTTTGTGGTTAATCTTTTTACTTTCGATTGCAAATTGGTATCACATCATCCCTTCTTTGCCTCCTGTGCCTGTTGGATTATCTTTTCGGCTAATTGATGGGGTATTTCTTCATAATGAGAGAATTGGGCATGATATACCCCTCGACCATGGGTGATAGAGCGTAATGAGGTTGAGTATTTATACATTTCTGCCTGGGGAACAGATGCCTTGACTACCTGCGTTCTACCCATAGGTTCCATCCCTGATATTCTACCTCGTCGGCTATTCAAATCACCAACAACACTACCCATATATTCATCCGGGACCTTAACATCTACCTCCATAACAGGCTCAAGTAAGACAGGATTTGCCTTTTGAAAGGCATCTTCAAAGGCAAAAGAGCCGGCTAATTGAAAGGCAATATCAGAGGAATCTACCTCATGAAAACTACCATCATTGAGTGTTACCCTAACCCAGAGAATCGGGTAGCCGGCTAATATCCCTTTGCCCATCTTTTCCTTGACACCTTTTTCTATTGGTGGAATATACTTTGCTGGAACAGCACCACCAAAGATTTTATTGACAAATTCAAATGATGTTTCTGAATTTAAGGCTATTGGTTCAATCTCAATCAAGGCGTGTCCATATTGTCCTCTACCACCTGTTTGTCGTTTGTATTTACCCTCACCTTTAGCCTGCGATTTGATTGCCTCTCGATATGGAACTTTGGGTTTTTCAATATTTACCTCTGCCCCAAATTTTTTCTGCAATTTAGTCAGTATTATATCAATATGCAATTCACTCATTCCAGAAACAATTGTCTGTCCTAATTCAGGGTCATAGCGGATTTTAAATGTTGGGTCCTCCTCATGAAGCCTGGATAAGGCAAGACTCATCTTCTCCTGGTCCTGCTTGGTTTTAGGATTGATAGCCACCTCGGTTGTTGACTCTGGGAATGTTATTTTTACAAATTCAATAGGCGAATGGTGTGAACATAATGTATCACCTGTCGTGGCACCTTTAAATTTGACTAAAGCACCAATATCTCCACAGCCAATCTCATGGACTTCACTTCTATTTTTACCCATAACCAGACAAATTTGTGGCACCTTTTCCTTTTGGTTTTTAGATGGATTATAGAGTTCCTCCCCGGGATGGATTGTTCCTGAATACACCCTGAAAAGACTCATCTCACCAATATACGGGTCACTAATTATCTTAAAGACTAAGGCACTAAATGGGGCCGTCAAAGAACATGGTCTTTTTTCATCCGGTTTGATACCCATAGTATCCCCCCGCTCAAGCGGAGAGGGTAAAAAATCTATGACCATATCCAATAACGAATTGACCCCCATATTATTATAACTTGAGCCGCAAACTACCGGGATAATTTTACCTGACTTAATCCCATTAGTTAAGCCTATCAATAATTCTTTTTCATCTAATCCCATACCTTCTAAGTATTTTTCAGTTAATTCATCCGATGTTTCAGCTACGGCTTCAACTAATTTTTCCCGTAATTCATTTACCTTGTCTAAATCTTCCTTTGGAATTTCCCCAACCTGTTCTTTACCATCTTTATAGGTATAGGCTTTTAATTTAATCAAATCAAGCACTCCCTTAAAATTTACTGCCTCACCCATGGGCAATTGTACCGGGACGATACTTGCCTCTGTTTCCAATACCTCTTTTATCCCGTCTAAACATTTATAGAAGTTGGCATTTTCTTTATCCATTTTATTGACAAAAATCATTCGGGGAAGATTCTGTTCATTCGCATAGTTCCAGACTATTTCAGTCCCTACCTCGACACCATGGATTGCATCTACCAGGACGATAGAAGAGTCTATTGCCCTTAAGCTCCGAATTACCTCCCCGATAAAATCCATATAGCCAGGGGTATCGATAAGATTGATTTTATGGTCCCTCCAATTCAGATAAGACAAACCTGCACTAATGGAGATTTTTCGTTCAATCTCACCCGGGTCAAAATCTAAAACCGTATTTCCATCATCTACACGGCCTAATCTATTGGTGAGTTTAGCGTCAAAAAGCAGTGCCTCAGAAAGGGTGGTTTTCCCTGTTCCTCCATGTCCAATAATACTTACATTTCTAATGTTTTGTGGTTGCAGACTCATTGTTTTTATCCTCCTTGATAATTTAATAGAAATCAGAAGTTAGAGGTTAGAAGTTAGAAGATTAGATAGGTTCTGAACTTTTGCAAATTTTGTAGAAACCCAGTAAAATACCACCTTTCATTAAATATAGCTGTTCACAGGACATTGAAATTAGAAATTGGAAATTGGGGAAAATAGATACGATTCTCCTCTCTTTTCCTAATTTCTACTTTCCAATTTCAAATTTCAAACCGTGAATGACTGCAAAATTTGCAAAAGTTCAGTAGGTTCTTCTTCCTTCTAACTTCTAACCTCCAACTTCTTTCTCAATAGGATACAACAGATTTTGTAATAAGTCAAGTAAAATTTTGATTACTCTGCAATCGGTCAGTGATTAGGGAGAATATTGTTTAGCGGAAGGTGTATTCTGTTTTAGCGGAGTGAACTTCACACACCCCTAAGATGTTCGTTGGGGTAAGGATTTAATTCCGCTGATTGCAACCGCTATCGTCTCGCTAACGACCAATATGGCTTGTGGTTTTCTGGTTGGATTAATAGTTCACCGTTTGATGGTGTCCGTGAATAGCTAACTTGTGTAAAACAAGAGGATAAATTCATTTTAAGAGGCTTGCCTCGTTATTGCAAATTTAGCATTTTAAATTTAAAATTTACAATTTGCAATGATAAATTTGCAATGAATAATCCCCCTTTTTATACTTTTTTAGATGCCTCAGTATAATTAAGCTATAATAGGACACCACCCACCGTTTGATGGGAACCCAGCTTATTAAAAATTAGAACCTGGTTTAGAAAGACCACACAAGTAGCGACAAAACATTAGTTTTTGATCAATTCTAACTCTCGCAAGGTCGTATAAATTGAGCCTTTAGGGGTTAGTTGACTGCCCATTACTTCTACCTTAGTTACAGACATCTGCCCAAAGGATTTAGTTTTTAGTTCCGCTATTAATTTTAACAACTCATTTCTACCACGAGGACTTTTTACCCTGCCTAATGTTAAATGAGGGAAAAATTCCTTGGTTTCAACTGGAAACCCAAGTCTATTCAAGTTGTCATCTATTTGTTTAGATAGTTGGATACATTCTTCCTTTCCTTTATCGACACCTACCCAAATTATCTTTGGGTTTGATAAGTTTGGGAAACCACCTACGGAAGATAAGGATAATTGGAAGTGATTAAAATTAGAGGTTGCCTCTAAAACCATTTGACAGACAGATTCTAATTGCCCAATCATGATATTGCCCAAAAATTTCAGGGTAAGGTGCATTCCTTGTGGTGCTACCCATTTAACATCAGCCTCAGCCTTTTTTAATTCTGTTTGCATCTTACTCAATGTAGTCTTGATTTCATTTGTCATAGTAATAGATATAAAGGTTCTTATTTCCATTATTTCAATAATCCCCTCCTGACCATATCTAAGGCGGCATAAACGGCCTTTTCCTTGATTTCTTCCCGTTCTCCTCCAAACCTAAATTCCAAAATATTAAAATTGTCGTTTGAAGACACACCGATATAGACCAGACCAATATCATCGCCATTGGCATTGCCTTCTGGGCCTGCATATCCGGTTATTCCTACACCAATGTCTGCTTGCATCATTTGAGCTATTTGTTTAGCCATCGAGCCGGCTACCTCCCGACTAACTATCCCACATTTCTCAATTATCCCCGGTTGTATATTGAGAAGATTGATCTTTACCTCCTTATCATAGGCAACTATCCCACCACGATAATAAAGGGAACTACCGGGAATATCAGTAATTTTATTAGAAAGTAATCCTCCGGTGCAGGATTCAGCCACCGCAATTGTCAGTCTTCTCAAATAAAGTAAGTAGCCAACCACCTCTTCTAATCTTTCTTCATCTATACCATAAATATTATCCTGCAATTTAATGCGGATTTCTTTTTCAGCCGCAGAAAGTAGTGCTTGTGCCATTCGCTCTACCTTAGCGGTAGATTTAATTTCAAGGTCAATCGTTCCATTAGGGTGAGGCACAAGATTTAGATGCAAACTATCACTTTTGCCTATATCTCCACCTAAGGCAGTTGTAACCTCTTTCTCGGTTAACCCAATTATTCTTAATACCCTGGATTTACATAAGTTGTTTTGCATCTTTTTACTTACCACCAATACCATGAATTTTACGAATTAACACTAATTTCTTTTACAGTAAGCGTTC
Source organism: bacterium (assembly GCA_030018635.1). Taxonomy (GTDB): domain Bacteria; phylum UBA9089; class CG2-30-40-21; order CG2-30-40-21; family SBAY01; genus SBAY01. The sequence continues at coordinate 931 of JASEHU010000052.1, read as the reverse complement.
AGCCGTCAGGTATCAGCCGTCAGCTAAGATCAAGAAAATCAAGGCAGTAGTGGAAATCATGGTTTTACCCGTTTTCCTAATATTGAATGGTTCAAATCTCTTGAAAACTGAAGGCTGATACCTGATACCTGAACGCTTACCTTTTACAGGATATGCACGCTTGAGCATTTTCTTCTTTCATATTATCCTATATGGAGTAATTAATAATTCTTTTCCCACTAAGTCCTTAATACTAAAATTCTTATCTAAAGCAAGAACTTCTATTCTAAATATTTCTTTTTTGTATCTTTTTTTTAATAGTACAAAATACGGTTGTTTGGCATAGTTATATCTAATATCTGTAGCTTTAGACCATCCACCTTTTCCTGCTTGTAATATCTCATCCCCATAGTGTTTCAGTAGTCGCCCATTAGGTATACATATTACATTTAAAGCATTAATTTTTGGACTCATATGCTCATGAACAATTTGTATTACATAAGTTAAGGTAGATAAGCCTACAGATTTATAAAGAGGAGGTAAATTGGGTTTGAAATTATCGACATCATAAGAAATTTGATTCCTCCCCAACTGAACTTTCCCCTTATAATCCGGGTTTGTTATTAAATTAGTTTTTATCTCAATATGTATTATTGCATCTTCTGTCTGATACATTAAGTCAGAACCTATAGGACAAGAGTTGGGAAATTTAAACATAGGGGTAAAAAAATGATGAAATATTCTTTCTGCCCCTGCATCTAAATCCGAGGCATTATATCCTGCCCTTGCTGTTTTTAAAAATTCACTTTTCCAATCATTCAGTATTTTTATTCTGGAATTTAACCCCTGAATAAGACCACTCAAATCTTGTCGTAATGAAGTAGATATATAATCAAGACTCCTTGTGCTAGTTAGAACACGAGACTTTTAATCTCAAGCAGTGGACGACCAA
>JASEHU010000051.1 GCA_030018635.1 bacterium | reverse complement strand
TGAAGAGTTGCTCGAGGAGGTCAAGGAAGAAGTCCCAGTGACAGAACAGCCAGAACAACTTGAGGATAAAATAACTCCCGAGGAGAAGGCAGAGGAAGCCGTAGTTGAAGAACAACCTCTTGAAGAGTTGCTCGAGGAGGTCAAGGAAGAAGTCCCAGTGACAGAACAGCCAGAACAACTTGAGGATAAAATAATTCCTGAGGAAAAGCCAGAGGAAGCCGTAGTTGAAGAACAACCTCTTGAAGAGCTGGTTGAGGAGGTCAAGGAAGAAGTCCCAGTGACAGAACAGCCAGAACAACTTAAGGATAAAATAATTCCTGATGAAGAAGAGATTCGTGAGAGAATCATCACAGAAACACTCGCTAAAGAAGCTAAAGAAAAAAAGGTAAAGGAAAAGAAGGTAAAGCCAATTCCAGCCCCAAAAATCCCAAAGCCCAAAAAAGAAAAAATTCCTATAACACCATTTTTAAAAAAGGGGTTAAAAATTCTCCTGTTAGGGATTGGGGTAACTACTATTTTTTCATTAAGTTATCCTACATATTTATTTTTCTACATGCCGTATAAACATTTCAACGCAGGATTAAGTTACATTCAAACGAAAGATTTTAATAAAGCAGAAGAGGAATTCAAGGAAGGATTAAATTCTACTCGATTAAAAGCAGCGCAGGTTGATGCTTATAACCGTTTTGGGCTGGCTTATTTAAAAATAAAGGATTATAAAAAGGCAGAGGGAAAATTTAATGAAGCTGCCCGAATAGCTCCAACTGACCCTGTTTCTAAAAATAATCTTGTTAATCTCTATATTAAAAAAGGTGACCTAAAAAAGAGTGAGGAGATGTGCGAAGAGATTTTAAAGAAACATCCTCAAAATATACCTGCTTATGTGAATTTATCAAAGGTATTACTTTTAACTTCACGACCTCAAGGGGCAATTAAATGCCTAAAATACGCCCTGGCAATAAATAAAAAGGATGTATCTGCCCTTTCCCTTTATCAACATGCCTTAGCCCATACGGGTAAATATCGTGATGCATTAAGTATCCATCGCTATTTATACCAGATTACAAAAGAGAAACATCTATATTACCCTGATGATTTAACGGATATAGGGAATATTTACTTGAAGAAAGGCGATTTAACCACCTCAGTAGATGTTTTTAATCGCGTCCTGAAACATTATCCCAACCATGGTCGAGCGAGATTTTCCTTGTCCATGTTATTACTTAAAGAACACAAGGTAAATGAGGCGATACAAGAGCTTGAAAAAACAATAAAATATAATCCTGATTATGATAAACCTTATGTCCTATTAGGCAAAACTTACTATGATAAAAAAATATATGACAAGGCACTTCTTAGATTTCGTAAAGCCTCGATTAGTAATCCCAAAAATGGTGAGGCACATGAAGGGATGGGGAATGTTTATTATTATAATTTGAATGCCTATAGTCCAGCGGCTATCTCCTATACGAATGCCTTGAAAAATGGTCGAAATTCACCTCAGATAAAATATAATTCAGGGGTTTCTCTATACAAAACAAATCAATTTGACAAATCCCTTAAAATATGGGAAGACTTAGGAGATGCCCCGACGATTAAGTTTAATCTGGCTACTACACAAGTTCAGTTACATAATTTTGACCAGGCAAAACAAATATATGGGAATTTGATGGATTTTTATAAAGAAAAGCTCAAAGCAGGTGTTCGACTACAGGAGAAAAGGGAAATTTGTCAACAAATAAGTTTGATTCATAATAATTTAGGGGTAATGACCGAACTCCAGGAAGGAGGACAAAAGGCACTGACTTCGTATTGGCAGGCATTAGAATTTGCCTCATTAGCCAACGGAGAAAATAAACCTGCCTATGATAACCTTAATAGGGTTTTTAACTTAGAAGAGTTGAAATCTGTCCAGGGACTATCTGATGTCCAAAAGATATATAAAATAGAAGAAAAACCTAAAGCAGTCATCGAAAAACCAGAAGAAACACATCATCCTTCCGAAGCAACACATCATGTTCCAGAAGAAACACATCATCTTCCAAAGGAAGAACACAAATCCCATTAATTATTGCCTTTCTCCTTCCTTTATTTCCCTATACAAAAATTAGAGAATATTTCATTCAGGATGTCTTCAGTAACGGTCTCACCTACGATTAACCCGAGATTATCAAGCAATTCCCGTAAGTCTATGGCTATGAATTCAAAAGAGAGATTCGCCCCAATACCCTTTATGGCTGAATTTATGTTTTCGAATGCAGACGCAAGTGCCTCTTTATGTCTGAGATTAGTAATGATAATCTCATCCGTAGATAGAAGTTTACCGGCAAAAAATATCCCTTTTATGGTTTGCTTTAACTGATTTAAACCACTTCCTTTAGTTACAGAAAGGTTTATAATTGGTTTGGAAGGAAGATGTTTTGCTACCTCAGGGACATTAACCCGAGATGGTAAATCACACTTATTAATGACCAATATTGCCTCTTTGGCTTTTAATTCCTCCATAATTCTTATATCATCCACCGTCAGAGGTACGGAACCATCGATAACAAAGATAACCAGATCTGCTTGATTCAGAGCTTCCTTTGCCCGTCGAACACCTTCTTCTTCCACAATATCCACGGTATGCCGTAATCCGGCGGTATCTATTACCTTCAATGGGATACCTTCAATATCAATCATTTCCTCGATTGTATCTCGTGTGGTTCCTGGAACATGGGTTACAATTGCCCTTGGTTTGCCTACTAATGTGTTTAACAAACTTGATTTGCCGACATTAGGGCGACCGACAATCGTAGTAATCACACCTTGTTGTAAAATCCGACCATACTTAGCCGTCTCAATCAATTTCTTGATTTCCAGACTGATTTTATTCAATCTTTGCTGGACTTCTTCAAGCGTGATTAACTCAATATCCTCTTCATAAAAATCAATACTTACCTCTAATTCGGCTAATAAAGAAATAATTGTTTGTCGCAGGCTGGATATTTGTTGGTAAAGACTGCCTGTGAGTTGTGAGAGGGCAAATTTAGCGGATAGGTCTGTTTTGGCACGGATTAATTCAACTACTGCCTCTGCCTGGGATAAATCGATTCTGCCGTTTAAGAATGCCCGTTTAGTGAATTCCCCGGGTTGTGCCAATCGTGCCCCTGAGGATAAAACCGTCTCCAAAATCCTGTTTAATTGGATAATCCCCCCATGGGCATTTATCTCGACTATATCCTCACAGGTGTAGGTTTTTGGGGCAAGCATTATTGAAAGAAGCACGGTATCAAGAATCTCAGAGGTAGTCGGGTCAATTATTCGGCCATAATGAATGGTATGGGTTAGAAAATTGGATACCCTATCCTTCCCTTCAAATATCTTCTCCGCTATCTCAATAGCCTTTTGCCCACTTAATCTGATAATCCCAATCCCACCTTCACCTACAGGGGTAGAAATGGCGGCAATGGTATCATTTAACATATTTAAAGGCATCGAATTTGACCCCTTTAAAACTGGATAGTTGAAATTATGGATAAAGAAGGCTGAAGGCTGTTAGGCTGAAGGTAGGAAGGGCAGCCTTCAACCTTTCTCTTCCTACCTTCAGCCTTCAGCCTAATAACCTTCAACCGGGTGCGTGTAATAAAAGTGGGTAACCTTTTTCATCTGTAAGAAGGGGGATATGGAGATAGGAGGATAAATTCATTTTGAGAGGCTTGCCTCGTTATTGCAAATTTAGCATTTTAAATTTAAAATTTACACTTTGCAATGATAAATTTGCAATGAATAATCCCTCGCTTTTACACTTTACCCACAAATTTTACACGCACCCCCTTCAACCTTCCTTTACTATTTTGGTAATATAACCACCCTTCTGTCTATTCCCTCGCCACGACTTTGAGTCATTATCTTTGGATAATCTTGTAGTGTTGAATGAATAATGTAGCGTTCTTGAGGAATCATTGGTTCTAATTCAATCTCCTGTCTTGTCTTAAGGACATCTTGAGCTGACCGCTGGGCTAAATTAACAAGCACCTCACTTCGTCTTCTCCGATAGTCTTCAGTATCTAAAACAAACCTTTTCCTGATTTCAACCCCACCTTTATTAACCATCAGGGTAATAAGTTCCTGGAGGGAATTAAGTGTTTGACCTCGTTTGCCAATTAAAATAGCCGCATCCTCTGTTCTAATTTCCAACTCAACTGTTTCTTTTGTCTCTTTGGCTATTACCTCTGCCTTTATATCCATTAATTCTAAAATCCTGCTTAATATTTCTTTACTCTTACTTTTTAAATTCCCGCTTTCATTATTTTCCAGCAAACTCACCTTAACCTTAACTGATTTTGATAATCCAAAACCAAACAATCCTTTACTTTCTATTTCTTCCATAACCTCTACCTGGACCTCATCCTTTAATGCACCCAATTCCTTTAATGCCTTTTCCACTGCTTCATCGACTGTTTTTCCTTCACCTTCTACAAATTTCATATCTTTTTACCTCCTTGTATAATTAAAAATTAAAAATTATGAATTAAAAATTATGAATTATAAGATTAAGAATTTATTGTCTTCTTTTTCTTTCATTCATAATTCATAATTCATAATTTTTAATTACTTTTCTATCCCTTTATTAATCAAACACTGCTCAGCAATAGTAAGTATATTTTGAATCGACCAATATAGAACCAAACCAACCGGGAAATTCAAAAACATAAATGTAAAAACTATAGTCATCATTTGCCCCATTTTAGCCTGTTTAGGGTCTGTAGTTGGGGTCATCTTTTGCTGGATAAACATCGTTGCCCCCATCAAAATTGGAAGAATATACAATGGGTCTTTTAAAGACAAATCACTCCAGATGAGAAAACTTGCCCCTCTTAATTCTATGCTTTTATTCAAGGTAGTGAATAAAGCAAAAAATACCGGCATTTGCAAGAGCATGGGCAAACAGCCTCCCAGCGGATTGACCTTGGCTCTTTTATAAAGCTCCATCATTTCTCGATTCAAACTCTCTTTATCGTTCTTATGTTTTTCCTTCAATTTCTCTAATTCAGGCTGAAGTATCTTCATCTTCTTTTGCATATCTTTCATCACCTTGAAATTTTTCTTAGTCAATGGATGTAACAAAATCTTAATAATAATTGTTAAAAGGATAATAGCCAGTCCATAATTGTGCGTCAATTCATAAAGTTTGTTTAAAGTAAAGTGAATTACTCCAGCCATCGGGTCTATCCCAGTCAATCTTTCTGCCCCAAAGGTTAATGATTTCAGGATTTCCATATCCTTTGGGCCACCATAAACCTTAAAATTAAAAGAACTGGTTTGAGAAGGCATTAGATTTATTTTAGGGATGGCTAAACTCATTATCCGTTGTCCATCAATCCGTTGTGTAAATATAGCCTTTTCAACGAACTCATCCGGTATTAAAATATTCAGGAAATATTGACTCTCCTGGGCTATCCAGTTAATCTTACCCTGCTTTACCCTTACCGAATCCTCTGGTTGGACAGGTGGAATCAATCCGAGCCCGGATAAAATTCCATCCATGATACCTTTGGTTTTATGAGTAACCTTATCCATCTTACCATTAATGAAACATAAATGGTCAAGTATGGTTGAATGAGAGGCTGTGCCATAACGAGGATTAGGAGGGAAGCCCCACTGCAAAACTAACTCCTGTCCGAGCATCGGGGTAGGTGAATTATTTACTATCTTTATGTTGACATCTACAGCGTAAGAATCGGGATAAAAGGAAAATTGTTTGATGATCGTTACATTTGGCATAGCCGGGTTGGTATAGACAAATTCTTTTATGCCTCCATACAGGACAGAAAAATCAGTAGCGATAAATTCCTTGTTGTTTAATAAAACCGTTAATGGTTTAGCCGGAGGGTTGATTAATTCTACTAATTCCTTATCCTTTTCCTTGAATTTGAATAACTGCCAACTGTCAATTTCCCCTGCCGGATTCAATGTTATCTTCATCACATTAGTCTTAAGTATTAATTTTTCTTCTTTAATTTTTAATCTGGGGAGTTCTCTTTCTTCAACAGAGGTTTCTTTGATGATTTTTGATGGTGGGGCAGGAATAATCTCTTCCTGTTTTACCGGCTTTTCATATAATTTGTGTCCCTTCTCTACTTCTTTATAATAAAATAAATTATATAAGAAAAGAACTAACGCTGATAACGCAATAGCCAATACCAATCTTTTTTCCATAACTATTTTTCCTTATAGTAAGCGTTCAGGTGTCAGGTATCAGGTATCAGATGTCAGGTAAAGACAGAGCGAGACATCAGAGAAAAACTTCCCTTATCTTAAACTTTGTCTCTTTACCTGACTGCTGATACCTGACACCTGATACCTGTACGCTTACTTCTTACAGAACAGGGTCATCTCCACCAGGATGAAAAGGATGACATTTAAGAAGTCTCCTGATAGTCAGCCATAATCCTTTGAACATCCCATACCTGGTAATTGCCTGATGAGCATATTCAGAACAACTTGGGAAGAATCTACAGGTAGGCGGAAAAAGAATCGAAATATAGCCTTGATATATTTTAATCAGGAGAAGTAGCCCCTTTTGAACCTGAACTAAACTTTTCTTTATCACCTTTTGACCAATCCTGCCTTTTTAAATAATCTTAATAATTCTTGCTCTATTTCTTTAAAACTAAGTTCTGCCGAGTCTCTTTTAGCCACAACCACCAATTCAATTCCCTCAACTAAACTATTTTTGTTTAATCGATACGCCTCCCTTAATAATCTCCTGACCCTGTTTCTTGTGACTGCCTTACCTACCTTTTTCCCGGTCACAAAGCCTATCTTTCTTATAACATCAGGAGCAAACAGGGTAAATAGAACTAATTTCCTGCTATGATAGGCAATGCCAGAATCATAGACCTTTTTGAAATCCTTAGTCAGATGAAGCCGCTCAACCTTAGGGAATTTATAATTTTGATTTAATAATTCCACGATTTATTGTATCATTCTCCAATTTAAGATTATAACAGTTTTAATAATAATTGTCAACAAGAAAAATCAGATGGAGGTAATGCCTCAGTTATCAGTTGTGAAGTAGGTTAGTTATCAATAGGTTCAAGGTGCAAAGGTTAAGGTTAAGGTTGAGATTGAGGAGCAAACCCCTTAACCTTAACCTTGAGCCTTGAACCTTTTTCAACTGATAACTGAGGGATTGCCGATCCCTAAATATTTTTGTTGCATTTAAGATAATTGTTTGATATAATAAATAAAAGGTAAAATATTTTTTATTGAAGGAGGTATTTTATTATGATTGGAAAAAGTATCAGAATGGAGCGGATAATTAACCGTGAATCTAAACGAACAGTGATTATTCCTATGGACCATGGTGTAACTATGGGTCCAATATCCGGATTAGAGGATATGCGAGAGGCAATAGGTAATATCGTTGAAGGTGGGGCTAATGCCGTAATTTTACACAAGGGAATGATAAAGGCAGGCTACCGCGGTGGAGGCAAGGATATTGGCTTGATTATTCATCTGTCTGCCAGTACCTCCCTCGGTCCCGACCCAAATGCAAAGATTCAAGTTTGCACTGTAAAAGAGGCACTTCAATTAGGTGCTGATGCGGTTTCTGTGCATATAAATTTAGGTGCAGAAAGCGAAAAGGAGATGCTGGCTAATCTTGGAAGTGTAGGCGCCAAATGTCAGGAATATGGTCTGCCGTTGATTGCGATGATGTATACACGAGGCAAAAAGGTTGAAAGTGAATTCGATGCCAGATATGTCAAACATGCCGCCAGGGTTGGGGCAGAGTTAGGTGTAGATATGGTTAAGGTCAATTATACCGGTAGTCCACAGACCTTTAAAGAGGTAGTAGCCGGGTCGCCTATCCCGGTAGTTATTGCCGGAGGGGAAAAGGTAGAGACAGACCTGGAATTATTTGAAATGATTGAGGGTGCACTCAAAGGTGGAGCCGCCGGGGTATCAATCGGTAGAAATGCCTTTCAACACCGTAACCCGGTTAAAATTGTCAGGGCTATTAGTAAAATGGTGCATGAAAATTACACTGTTGAACAGGCCATAGAAATATTAAAATAGGGAGAATGTTTAAATGGAGACTAAAGGAAATATCCTGATAGCGGATGATAGTAGAGAGACAAGGGAGCCATTGACATACTTTTTTGAAATGGCAGGGTATAAAATTTTTGGTTCTTGCACAATAGATGATACTATTCAACTCCTAAAGAAAGAAAAAATTGATGTTGCCATTTTAGATACATGTGATAGACAAGGAAGTGCAGTAGGATTAATAAAGGTATTAAAATTTATTGAAAAAGGCTCTCCTACAACTCGAGCTATTATATATTCAGTATCTGCAAATATATATGCAAGACAAGTTGAGCAGTTTAAAGTTGTGCAAGCGTGTATTTCTAAACCTTCATATTTTAAAGACCTTAAAAAGATTGTTCAACAAAGTATGTTACAAAGAGAAGTTCCTCCACCGAAAAAAAGAAGAACTCTTTCAACTGGAATAACAATTGGTAGTAAAGTCATAACTGATCCATTTGATATTCATCCATCTATTTTTGTAGGCAAACTTGATTTTGAAACTTATGATAAGTTATATACAGCGGTTTATGAAAAATATGGTGAGCAAATAAATCAGAAGATTATAGAAACTGGGGCAAAAACCTTTATAGTATATAAAGATAATGGGAAGGTAAGAGTTGCTGGAAAATCAAATAGTCCTTATTATCCTTCAGATGATGAATTAGAAAAAATACAACAGAAAGTGGCTAAAGTATGTTATGTTGTAGGTAGGGATGTTATAGAAGAAAGCAAATGTATAGAAAAAAGCAAATGGACTTCCATCCCTCAAATTCCAGAAAATCCATATCCTACAATTCCAATCTATCTTGGTAGATTAGATGAAGAATGTAAAAATATACTCAGGAAAGATAGGTTAATTATAGCTGATTTTGATACAGGAAATCATAATATTCTGGCTTTTAAAGATGAATACCGTGAAAACTTACAAATTCCATCTGGACAAAGACGAAAAAAATCAATTGAATATATATCAGGAGGAGGAGAATATTATGATTATTCTGTAGGTAGGGTTAAAATTGGTCTGTGTGATACTAAAGATGACAAGAAATTTTGTTGTACCAAATTTGATGTATTGTTTGTTTTAAATTGGCAAATATCACCATTCACCACAACACAAAGTCCTCTTAGAAATGCATTTGTTGGAAGGGCTCTTTGGTTACCTGACAAACTTCGATTTTCTCTAATATTAAATGCAAAAGATGAAAAAGTAATGTTTTCTCAAGTAGAATTATGAAAGCAATGGAGATGTTGAAATGAAAACTATCTGGGTCAAGACGATTCCCTTTAATAAACCGGTTGTGACTACGGCTTTAGAAAGTGGGGTTGATGCTATCTGGGTTGAAGACGGATTTGAGGAAAAGGTCAAGGAATTAGGACGAATAAAAACCATAAGCAAAAATGGCAATATAAAACTAAGCCAGGATGTAGTTGAGATTGAGATAAAAGGCAAAGAAGATGAGATTGAAGCCGCAAAACTATTGACATCAAAAACCGTTATAATTAAAACCACTGATTGGACTATCATTCCTTTAGAGAATTTGATTGCTCAAAAAGCCTGTGACCTGATTGTCTATGTCCGAAATGTAGAAGAGGCACAAACCGCCTTACAGATATTAGAAAAGGGTGTAGATGGAATTTTACTTGAAACAACTGATTTGAACGAGATAAAAAGGTGTGCCAATTTAGTCAAAGATGTTGAAGAACCGATAGGGCTTGCCATCGCAAAAATTACAAAGGTAGAGCCTCTGGGTATGGGGGACAGGGTTTGTATCGATACTTGTACAAATATGAAGCCGGGTGAGGGGATGTTAGTTGGTAACTCCTCTCAAGCGATGTTTTTAGTTCATTCAGAGAGCGTTGAGAATCCCTATGTAGAGCAAAGACCCTTTAGAGTCAATGCCGGTGCCATCCACGCCTATACCCTCCTACCAAAATCCAGGACAAAATATCTCTCGGAATTAAAGATGGGTGATGCAGTCTTGATTGTTAATTCTAATGGTAAAACCCAAACCGCCATTGTTGGCAGAATAAAGATAGAAAAAAGACCATTAATGTTGGTCGAAGGTGAGATAAATTCAAAGCCTGTCTCATTAATCCTCCAGAATGCAGAAACGATAAGGCTTTGCCGTCCGGATGGAAGTCCTGTTTCCGTCGTTTCCATTGAGAAAGGGACTGAAGTTCTAACCTACCAGGAAATTGCGGGCAGACATTTTGGAATGAAAATCCAGGAGACGATAGTTGAAAAATAATGTTGGAGGCTGCTACTGGGTCATTTCATTTGATATTGGGGGTATCTATGATAGAATCCAGGAGTCAGAATCCAGGAGTCA
>JASEHU010000050.1 GCA_030018635.1 bacterium | reverse complement strand
GCAACTCCAATGGTAGATAATAGTTAGTCTTGTTTATTTATTGCGGAAGCTCATAAAAGAAAAGAACGATACTAAAAGTTTCTTCTATGGTTATTTTAAATCTGGAGGTATGAATGCTGAAAATAATGGCCTGAAAAATCTAAAGGAGATTGAAATTGATGCGACCCCACCTAATATTACTAATTTTGGTGCCTTTCCCGGAATATTTCGACCCGGATTTGAAAATGTAACCATAAAATATACCTTAGTCAAAAAAGCGGATGTAACCATAGAAATATGGGATAATTTTAATTGCATCAGAAAATTAACCATACCTGAACCCGGCTATGGGGATAATTGTTCGGCTATGTGGGATGGCAGGAATGAATGTGGAGGATTAGTTAGCAATAGGAACTATTCCTATAAAATTAATGCCGTCGATGAGGCAGGAAATAGTGCGGTAGAGCGAGTTGGGAAAATAACGGCAACAGATGTTACCCTTACAATTACAAAACTGAATATTAATCCAAGTCGGTTCACACCTGACCCTGATACAAAAGATATGGTTGATTTCTGGACAAATTTTCATGTGGAGATGGAGGCTACAGATTCTCAATTACAAAATTTAGGTTTTTGTATGAATACGAATCAGGTTCGCACCTTACCCTATATTTTAGTTAATATGACTGCCTGGGATGCTCAGGCAAAGAAGCTAATGACAGTCGGTCCAGATTTAACTTGTGGTGATAGTGACCCATTTACTAATGGTTATCCGCTTTATTATACCGGTAATATGGGAACAGAAAGCCACTATGGAGTGTTTCCTAAACTGGGTAGTGACCTACCGGATGTGGGGGATAGAGATAAAGGAAATGACTGGGATACATTAGTTCCCCTACAAAGGACTGGAAATAAATATTGGGCTGATTGGGGTGTAGGAATCAAAGATTGGGATTATCCAAATGGGACATATATCATCAGGGTAGAGGTAAAATTAATAGGCTCCACCTGGAAATTCATAGATTATGTATATGATGCGGCTAAGATTCCCATAGCCGAGAAGTGGCATCAAGAACCAGATGAGTATAAGGGATATAGTAGAAATTCAGGGTCGGTTGAAGGTAGGATAGAAGTAGTTTCATCACCAATTACTAAACCCGATTATATTGCCCCAGAAGTGGTGGCTACTACACCAGGACTAAATACAATACATGAACCTGGTGAGAATATCTCCGTCATTTCGGCTAAATTAATAGACATTGGCAATGCCGGGGTTGATTTGACATACTCTGAAATTATCCTTAAGGATTCTATAGGTATGGTTATTCCTGGAAAATTCTCCAATAATGGAGTGGATACGATGAAATGGGTTTTAGAAGAACCTTTAACCTCACCAGATGATTATACCATTGAGGTAAAACCTGTGGATAAGAGTATGAACGGTTTATCTAAATGTCCTCAAAGATTTACCTTTACTATATTAGATAGGATAGGACCTAAGATAGATAATATTTTAGTTAATGACAAAATATTAGAGAAGGGAGCGAGTTTCGGACCAAATGAAATCAAAAAAATCTCTGTAATTTTGTCGGAAATAGGAGCAGGTAAGTCCAAAGTAGATTTTCCATCATCAAAAATTATGGTCAGGAATGAACTTACCCAGCAAGAGAATGAACCAAACAAACTTTTTGGAAGTGGTAATCGAAGAGAAGAGAAATATACTGAGGACATGAGTGGGGTAATAATCTATGAAAATCTTACCCTGGATAAGGGAGGAACTTATAGCATTTGGGTAGAGGCTTGGGACCGAGCTTCTACACCCAATGCTCCTGCACCCAATTTCAACAGATCACCAAAAATCACCTTTTATGTTAGTTCAATCGGTTATATAAATGTTGAGTTTAATTATCCGGGACTTGGAACTCGAACCTACTTAATGATTCCTCCCAATACGACAGCATATCCTATTGGATCTACAGGGACAATGGTCTCTACCAATACTATCACTATGAGGCAAGGAACTATAACGACTAAAAATGAGAACTATACAGTTATAGACCCGGTAATAGAATTCTGGTGGTTTAATAATGAACACATCGATATAAAATTAGACCCACCAATAGGTGTCGGTATATCCTTAACTATGTATTATGGACATATAACCTTACCTCCAGGGGTAACAGAAGATAATTTGGCAATCTGGAGATACAATGGGACCAGTTGGGGTAAAATAAGCGGGGTGAACGATATAGATAAAAACAATAATAAGATTACGGTGAATTTACCTTTATACCCAAATATAAGTTTAGAAGACTCTTATGCAATTATGTATCTTGTCCCCAAGGCTGTAGATGTTCAATATGAGCACTATCAAAAAGGGTTAGTTACTTGCTTAAAGGTTCCGGAGGCTACTATGGTTGATGGTTATGTTGTCGGAACAAATACTGTTACAGCCGGCACCTTGACCGAAACAAGGGATGGATATGTAATTATAGAACCTGTAATTCAATTTTTCCTTAAAGGAAACCCTGTTACAAAGAGCGACTTTACTAATCAGGTTACTCTTATTATGTATTATACTGACGAGGATGTGGCTAATCTAACCCAAAGAGGTCTTAAGGCAAGCGATTTAGCCATCTATGAATATAATGGAACAACCTGGGCAAAAATTAGTAATGGAATTTTAGACGAAAATAATAAGCAAATTACCTGGACGACAAAGATTATTCGAGGGAAATATGCTATTATGTATGTCATTCCTGTGATAACAGACAAACCAGCGGTTTTCGAGGCAAGTGTCCATGCCTATCCCAATCCGATTAAAGGTGGCCGGGTAACCTTCAGATATGATTTAATCAGGGATGCAACGGTTAATATCAAAATATATACTCTTATGGGAGATTTAGTCTGGAATAAAGAATATTCTCCTACATCTCCACAAGGGATGCAAGGTAGTCATGGCGTCTATCCATCGAACGGGGATGATATTATCTGGAATTGTACAAATAATGCTGATAAGAAAGTGGCTACAGGGCTATATATTTATAGACTTACAGCTTCGGATGAATCAGGTGAGGTAACAGTAACCAAGAAATTGATTGTTGTTCAGTAGATAGGTTTCCTGATAAGTTTGGGATAAAAGGGTTATAAGAAAAAAAGTAAGTTATGAATAAAAAGCAAAGAGAATCTGCGGCTAAACTTCTTTATGATTTAGTAAAATTATCATTTACGGGTCTTATAATTGCAGGAATAATTCCTGGTAAAGTTATTAGTTCTTTTTCTATAATTATAGGATTTGTTGTTTCACTCTTAGCCTTTAGTATTGCTTACTGGCTTGAGAGAAAGGAGTAAATTGGTGAATAATTTAACACTCTTTTTTCTATTATTTGGTTTTATTCTGATTATAGGTTGGATATGTATTTATTACCAGGAACATAAGGGAAAAATATCAGAATCTAAATAATAGTAAACATTTGTAGTTTGATAATTTTTAATGGTCTGAAACCCTTTAAAAACACGGAATCTGTGGTGAATTTGTAGTTATTTTTGGACACTACCCGAAAAATTTGGGATGGTTCAGTTTAGTGCATAGACGAAAAGTCGGAAGCCTGACCTTGTTCTTTACAAACTTGTGTGGTATCTTTTTCCTCAACAACAAGATAAGGTTTTTAGACAGAATTACAGGATTTTACAGGATTATTTAACAAGAAAAATATCCTGTAAATCCTGTTAATCCTGTCAAAAAAGGAGGTTATTTATAATGAAAAAGTTAGTAGTGTTTATGAGTATTTTAATTTTTACTCAACCAATAATTAGCTATGCCGGTGAGGATGATATAGGTATATGCACGGCTGAATTTTTAAAGATAGGTCAGGGGCCCAGAATCGTTGCTATGGGTGGTGCGGGAGTAGCCATAACCGATGATGTTAATGCCACATATTGGAATCCGGCTGGGCTTATTCAACTTGAATTGCGAGAAATAACCGCAGCCAGAACCACCTGGTTTGAGAATATAAACACTAATTATCTTGGCTTTGCCCAACCACTTCCACCTATTAACAAGATAAAAAGGGCTATGGGCATAAGTTTGACTATGTTAAATGCAGGTGGGATTGATGGACGGGATAATATCGGCAACAAAACTGCTATATTAGAAGTGGATAATTTAGCCCTTTCCCTATCCTATGCCCTTGAATTACGCAAAGATATCTCCTGTGGCTTTAATGTAAAAACGATTAAACAGGACTTTGGGGGTAATAAAGGAACGGGAATGGCTGTGGATATTGGACTTCTTACCAAATATACTCCTCAAACCTCTTTTGGTTTAAATATCCAAAATTTAGGTCCGAAATTTAAAACTGCGAATGCAAAAAATGACCTGCCTCTAACTATAAAATTAGGTGCTGGTTATAAACCTGAATTGTTTGGTGAAAACACATTAATTGCCATAGATATAGAAATGCCCAAGGATAATGATCTTAACTTCTGTGCTGGGGCTGAATACTTTTTGACTCAAAGATTAGGAATGAGACTGGGATATAACAAGCAAGCAGGTTATTCTATAGGAGTAGGATTTAAAAGTACGGGTGAGGGATATTTTGAAGGAGTTGAGGTAGAGGTAGATTATGCCTTTGTCTCACACGATGATTTTAACAATTCACAGCGGTTTTCATTCATTACTAAATTTTAAGGGGCCATAGAGGAAAATAGATAAGACTTATAAGTCCTATAAGTTTTATTCCTATTAAGAAAGGAGGTTAATGTCATGCAACCAATAAAAGGAATGTTAGCTACCGCCATCACCCTGTTAATTATGATGGGTTGTACCTTTATCACCCTGTTAATTTTAGCCGGGGTAGATTGGAGTAGTGAAGAAACACAAAAGTTAGTAGTCGCTCCTATCAAGACTCCAGTTGAAGAAAAAAAACAGGTTGAAATACCCCTGGTTAAAGAGAAATTGGAAGAGGAATTCGCAATACCTCAGGAAGAGCAAGTAAAGGTACCCGTGGTGATTAAAAAGCAATCTGTGGTAGTCGAGAAACCTCCTGTTCAACTACCTGTCCAAAAGCCAATGCCACTCATTTCAAAATCCCCAAAACCTGTAAAGAAAAAACTTTTGGCTGAAATTGAACAACCGGCTAAAGTTAAAGTTAAAGAGGTAAAAGAAGAAAAAGTGGTAACCGAGCTTGAGAAAGTGGAGATTGAAAAGGGGATTTCGAATTTAGAGGAAGAGAAAAGACAGGCAATTGAGGCGAAGAAAAAATTAGAGGAAGAAAGAATTATTATCGAAGAAAACCTCAAAGTTCTGGAAAACGAAAAAGCGATAAGTGAGGATGGACGAAAAAAAATAGAGGTAGAGAAAAATCAGTTATTGGTCAAACTAAAAGATTCAGAGGGTAAAATCTCGAAATTAGAGGAAAAGACATTAACCCTTGAACAAAAAACACTTGATTTGCAAGAAAAATCATTAATTTTAGATGCAGAAAAACAACGATTAACCCAGGAGAAAAAATTACTTGAAGAGGCAAAGAAAAAGGCTGAAGATGAAGGAATTTTACTTTCTGCAGAAAAAAGAAGATTAGAAGAAGACCGCAAACAAATTAAAGAAGAAAGAGAATTGTATCTAGAACGAGCTATGCGGGTAGAAGAACGGATATCTAATATCACAGAATCTCAAAAAAATGAGGCGAATTATTCCATTGCCGAGGCTAAAAAGGCAATTGCCCGTGCCAAAACAGCTCAAGCAGATAAATACTCACCAGATTTACTTAAAGAGGCAGAAGATTCATTGGAAATAGCCCAGATATCGCAATCCTCAGGTGGATACACCAAATGCCTGGTTACGGCTATAAAGGCAAAAGAAAAGGCAGAATCTGCTGAATTGCAAGCAAAACAAAAAACTAAATTCTATAAAACCAATCTACTGGGTGAAACCTTCCGAGCACTCTCTTTGTGGGGACATTAAGGTATTTAATTAAGCAATTCGTCGGATAATGTTTTTGGTCACGCCTCTTCATCCGTGGTTCAAGTCGATCAGGCCAATATGGAACTTTCGACCTGTGCAACCATCACTGACCTCAACCGAGAATATGATTTCCTTTGCCCGCCAGTTTTATAATGATGAAGTAATGAAATATAACGCTAATGGTTCATAACATTTGATATTGTGGGTGCTCCACTAGTCAGAATTCAGGAGTCAGGAGTCAGAATAAAAAAGGCGCTCCTGGAGTGAGGTTTATTCTGACTCCTGGATTCTGACTCCTGGATTCTATCATAGATACCCCCAATATCAAATGGAATGACCCAATAGGTTAAGCAACAATCATTCCGAACACTATTGGCTTCCGTCCCCCAAATTCTGAATTCCCTCAGATTTTCTCATTTTCCTCAATATGGTGTCTTATATCCTTACCCAGAACCATGAATATGGTATCTTCGCATATATTAGTGGCATGGTCGGCAATTCTCTCGATATTCCGAGCAATAAGGATAAGACATAATGCCTGGTGAATGGTAGTTGGGTCTGAGAGCATATAGGTTAAAAGCTCACGGAATATCTGGTTTCTTAACCCATCTACCTCATCATCCCGATTAAGTACTGCCCGGGCTAATTCTACATCCCCTTCAATAAATGAGACCAGACTATCTTTAACCATCTGTTTGGCTATTTCGGCCATTCGCGGGGTATCGATTAACGGTTTTAATTCCGGATACTCTAAGTATATGGCCGTATTTTCGGAGATGTTGACTGACTGGTCCCCCATTCGCTCCAACTCACTATTTATCTTCATAGCGGCGGTAATAAGTCTCAGGTCTGCGGCTGTTGGTTGCCTGAGGGCAATCAGCTTTATACACAACTCATCTACCTCGATATGGAGCATATTTATCTCTTTCTCATGTTTAAATACCTCATCCGACAGAGACTTGTTTCTTTCGATTAATCCACTTATAGCCAGGTCTATCATCTTTTCGGCTATCCCACTCATATAAACTAATTTTCCCTTTAACTCCTTTAGTTCCTCATCAAAAAATCTTTCCATTTTTCTTTCCTCCTCTTCTGTAATTATAGGTCTTATAAGACCTATAAAACCTATTCTCCCCCACTAATCATCCAAATCTCCCGGTGATATAGTCCTCTGTGCGTTTATCTTTAGGATTGGTAAATATAGTAGAGGTTTGGTCAAACTCAATCAGTTCCCCTAATAACATATAACCGGAATAATCGGATACCCTGGCGGCTTGCTGCATATTATGGGTAACAATAACAATGGTATAATTGTTTTTTAGTTCGAGCAATAGCTTTTCAATGCGCAAGGTAGTAATTGGGTCAAGTGCTGAACAAGGCTCATCGAGTAAAATAATTTCCGAACCCAGGGCGAGTACTCGGGCAATACAAAGTCGTTGTTGATGGTCCAATGATAGACTTAATGCCGACCTTTTCAATTTATCTTTCAACTCATCCCAGAGCCAGGTTGCCTTCAGACTCTTCTCTACTATGGTGTCTAATTGTGTCTTCTCTTTCATTCCATGGACTTTTGGTCCATAAGATACATTATCATAGACTGATAATGGAAAACAATTAGGTCGTTGAAAGACCATACCCACCTTTTCCCGTAATTCCATGACATCGGTTCGAGCATCATAAATATTCTGCTCGTCAATTAACACCTTGCCTTCGAGCCTTGTTCCATTGATTAGTTCATTTATGCGGTTCATAGTTCGTAGCAGTGTTGATTTTCCGCATCCTGAAGGTCCAATCAAAGCCGTGATTGCCTTTGCCTCAATACCCATATTTACATTTTTCAAGGCCATAAAATTACCGTAATAAAACGATAAACCAACCAATTCAATTTTAGATGCCATCGGTTCCTCCTGAGTTCCACTTTTTAAAAGAAGGTTGAGGCTAAGATTAAGGTTAAGGTTGAGGTTAAGGTTAAGGAAGACTCTCAACCTTAACCTCAACCTTAACCTTCTTTCTCTGATACCTGAACACTTTAATTACCCAAACCTTCCTGATATATAATCTTGTGTTCTTTTATCCCTGGGCACGGTAAAGATTTGTTCTACATGCCCATATTCTACCAACTCTCCCATTAAAAAGAAGGCGATATTATCCGAGACCCTGGCGGCCTGTTTTGTGTTATTAGTCACCAGGATGATGGTATAGTTTTTCTTTAATTCATGGAGTGCCTCTTCTATCTTAGCTGTAGAAATCGGGTCAAGTCCGGAACATGGCTCGTCAAGTAAAATGACCTCAGGCTCTAAGGCTAATGTTCTGGCAATGCAGAGCCGTTGTTGTTGCCCACCGGAAAGTCTTAAGGCAGAGGCATCAAGTTTATATCGGACTTCATCCCATAAAAATGCTGACTTGAGACTCTTTTCTACTAAAGATGAAAGTTTAGTTTTCGATGTCATGCCCTGCAATTTAGGTCCGTAGGCGATATTCTCAAATATAGTTCCCGGAAGTGGCACCGGTAAGGCAAATACCATACCTACCTTCCGTCTCAGCCAGGGGAGGGGAATATCCTCTTTGTAAATATTTTTATCATCTAAATAGACCTCTCCCTCTAATCTAACATAAGGGATTAAGTCATTTAATCTATTCAAGATTCGCAAGAATGTCGTTTTACCTGAACCTGCAGGACCAATAATCGAGAAAATCTGATTAGCCTTAATATTTAGATTAATAGACTTTAAAACACATAATTTATCGAAAAAAAGATTAAGGTTTTTAACTACAATTTTATCTTCCAAGGCTGATTCTCCATCAAGAAAAAGACCTATAGGACTATAAGACCTATAAAAATTTAGCCATAAATCTATGCATAAGCCAGTAGGCAACTGAATTAATCAATAAGATAATAATAATAAGAATAGCGGCGGTACCATAGGCATTTTCCATAGATATACCTTCACGGGCTAAGAGATAGAAATGTACGGCCATAGTTCTACTGGAATCAAATAAAGATGTTGGAATCAATAAAGATGACCCGGCAGTAAATATTACTGAGGCGGTTTCTCCGACACTTTTGCCGATACTTAAAATTACACCGGTAACTATCCCTGGTAATGCACCCGGAAGCACAACTTTTGTAATGGTTTGCCATTTAGTCCCTCCTAGGGAAAAACTTACCTCACGATAGGAAAAAGGGACGGATTTAATTGACTCTTCTGCGGTGCGAATAATCGTCGGGAGAATCATAAAGGCTAAGGTAAGACCTCCGGAAAGAATCGACCAACCAAATCCAAGATAAACAACAAACAAAACGAATCCAAACAAACCAAAGATGATAGAAGGAACGCCAGCTAAACACTCTGTGCCAAATCTAATTATTCTTGTCCATCGACCTTCTCTCGTATATTCGGTTAAATAGATGGCAGTTCCTACACCAAGCGGCGTAGCAATGACAATAGCCACCAAGGGAAGGATTATTGTGCCAATAATACATGGGAATATCCCTCCTGTCCGACCAAGTTCTTTAGGTGAGGACAATAAAAATTCTAAGTCTATAACGGCCAGCCCATTCTTCAGCACATAGAATATAATGAAGATTAAAATCAATATGGTCAAACCTGTCCCTGCCAATAACATCTTTTTGACAATCTGTTCAATAAATTTAGGTTTCACTCTTGTCTCCCCCGTCTGGCAATAAGATGGGCAATTGTATTTAAAATCATAATTGCCACAAACAGGACAATACCTGTCGCAAACAGGGCCTGGCGATGGTCGCCGGTAGCAAAACTCATTTCTAAGGCAATGTTTGCCGTGAGGGTTCGCACCGGGTCAAGTATTGAATCAGGGATGATAACCGCATTGCCGGCAATCATAATCACAGCCATAGTTTCTCCTACGGCGCTGGCCATTCCCAGGATAATTCCCGCAATAATCCCCGAGCGTGCCGCTGGCAACACCACCATCCTTATTGTTTGCCAACGAGTAGCCCCTAAGGCTAATGACCCCTCTCGATATAAATAAGGCACTGCCCCAAGTGAATCAATCGAGATACTGGTGATAGTCGGAAGAATCATTATCCCCAGTATTATCGATGCCGCTAATATGCAAGGGCCAGGACCACCTAAATAATTACGAATTAAAGGAAATAAAATCACCACTCCTATAAATCCATAAACAACAGAGGGTATTCCAGCTAATAGTTCAATGGTAGGTTTAAGTAATTTACTTGTTTTTGGGGCTGCAAATTCAGATAAATATATAGCACTGGCAAGACTTAACGGCAGACTGAAGATGAGTGCACCCACAGTTATCCATAATGACCCGACTATCATTGGAAATATTCCAAATTGTGCCTCTTTGGGTGACCAATCTATTCCACAGATAAAATTCTTCATCCCTATCTTCAAAATAAGAGGCAGTCCCTCTCTTAAAATAAATATACCTATGAGAATAAGTATCCCAATAGTAGAGCAGGCAATTATCAATAATCCATATTGTATAAGTCTGTCTTTGTATTTCATATTATTATTGAACTTTTGCAAATTTTGTAGAAACCCAGTAAAATAGCATCTTTCATTAAATAT
>JASEHU010000004.1 GCA_030018635.1 bacterium | reverse complement strand
CTGACTCCTGAATTCTGACTACTGGAGCACCCACAATATCAAATGTTATGAACCAGTAATTCAAAAAGAGTCGTTTTTTTAAGGGAAGAGAATCACTTTTTGAATTACTACTAAAAGCTGATAATTTTTTTAAAAAAGGCAGAGAAAATTTTTTAAATTTCCTTAAATTTTTTTCTTGACATAAATAAGATTTTATGTTATATTATGTAATGGAAAGTGAAACCAACCAAAAATCTTTCCTAAAAAACCAAGAAAATCAATTTTCGTAATGAGTTCTACTTATGATTTTTTTAGAATGTCAATCACTTAGTTTAACACTCAGGAATCTCAAAGTTGTATGAAATCCACTGGCTTACCACTGTTTTTAGAAACACAATAACACTTTGACATTCCAAAGCGAAAGCAAACTTTCGTAATCCAAAGGCAATCAAGAATGAAAAAAGACAGGGGAACCAAGAGTGACATATTGGGTTTTTTTTATAAATATCCCATAAAAAACCTACCTGTAGTGGACAAGGATAAATGTATAATCGGGGTGTTGGTAAAGGATAGTTTAATTGCCTCCTCGGCCATTACCTCAAATTTAGATACACCATTGACAAAAGTTATCAACAATCATCTCATACCTGTAAATTTAGAGAAGGATTATCAAGTCTTACAAGGGTTGATGCAAAATTTCAAGAAGATAAAAACTATTCCAGTTATGGATACGAGAGGTAGAATAGTTGATTATTGGAATAGATTCGACTTGATTTGTGCCTGGGAAGGGTCTCCTGATGTCCATAAACAACAGTTTGAAATACTCTTTTCTAACTTCCCATATCCGGTAGTAATCATAAACAATGAGTTGGAAATAATCTATATAAACCCGGTTGGTAGTGAATTAGTTATTACTGGGCGCGGCAGAAAAATAACTGGCAAATCTATAAATGAGGTTTTCCCATCTTTGAAGGATGTCCCTTCTGCATCCCTTATCAATGAAAGGATATTCATAGAAGGAGAGGAATTTATATATGACGGTGTACCTATTAAAAAGGAAGAAGAAAGGGTAGGGACAATATATTTTTTAAGGAAATTATGAATTATGAATTATGAATTAAAATGCCTCAATTCATAATTCATAATTCACAATTCATAATTTTATTTGTAAGGAGGACAAAATAATGGAATCACAACTTAACTTAGTAGACTTGCAGGGGATGAGTATTTCAAAATTAAGCGACTTAGCCCATAATTTAAAAATCGAGGGTGTAAGTGGGATGAAAAAGCAAGAGCTTATCTTTGCTATTTTACAAGCTCAGGCACAGGAAAAAGGACTTTTGTTTGGAGAAGGGGTATTGGAGACATTGCCTGATGGATATGGCTTTTTGAGGTCTCCAAAATATAATTATCTACCTTCCCCTGATGATATTTATATCTCACCTTCCCAGATAAGAAAATTTAGTTTAAAGACAGGGGATACGGTCTCAGGACAAATAAGACCACCTAAGGAGAGCGAGAAGTTTTTTGCCCTTCTGAAGGTAGAGGCAGTTAATTTTGATGACCCATCTAAAGCATCAGACAGGATATTATTTGATAACCTGACACCGCTATATCCGGAGAAAAGGATTCATTTAGAACGAGGGGCAGAAGAAATATCTATGCGGGTTATGGATTTACTTACGCCTATTGGAGCCGGGCAACGAGGGTTGATTGTGGCACCACCACGCACTGGAAAAACTGTTTTATTACAGAAATTAGCTAATTCAATTACCACTAATCATCCGGATATGAAATTAATTGTTTTACTGATTGATGAGCGTCCTGAAGAGGTAACAGATATGGAACGGTCAGTCAAGGGTGAAGTGATAAGTTCTACCTTTGATGAACCTCCAACTCGACATGTGCAGGTAGCTGACATGGTCATTGAAAAGGCAAAAAGGCTGGTAGAACATAAACACGATGTAGTTATCCTTTTAGATAGTATCACCCGATTGGCCCGGGCACATAATCAGGTAGTTCCTACCTCAGGAAAGGTGCTTTCCGGTGGTGTGGATTCAAATGCCTTACAACGACCCAAACGATTTTTTGGTGCGGCACGAAATATTGAAGAAGGCGGCAGTTTGACTATTTTAGCCACCGCCTTAATTGATACAGGCAGTAGGATGGATGATGTTATCTTTGAAGAGTTTAAAGGCACCGGGAATATGGAGGTACTTTTAGACCGTAGTTTAGTTGACCGCAGACTATTTCCGGCAATTAACATACTTAAATCCGGCACACGCAAAGAAGAATTACTTTTAGATGAAGCGGATTTAAACAAAGTCTGGCTTCTGCGCAAGGCAATTACCCCTTTAAGTCCAGTTGACAGTATGGAATTAATAGTCGAAAAAATGCTGGCTACGAAAAGCAATAAAGAGTTTTTAATGGCGATAAATAGAGGGTAGAATTATCAATTATTATTTATTATATACAATCTAATAAATAATTTGACATATTGAAATTGGAAATTGGAAATTAGGAAGAAATTCGAAATCATATCTTCTCTCTTGCCAATTTCAAATTTCCAATTCTCATTTCTAATTTCCAAAAAGAACTCACAGAAAAAACGATAAAAATGAACCATCTCCATTTTTTATGTCAACTTAATTAATGGACTCCATATAATTGATAATTGATTTAAAAGGAGTAGGATACAATGATTAATTTTTTTCCACTGGCAATTAGATTTTTAGATATTTTAGAGATATTACTTATTGCTTGTATCTTTTATTGGTTATTTATCCTGATAAGAGAAACAAGGGCAGTCCAGGGGCTGAAGGTGCTTGCCTTCCTTATTATTGCCTCCTTTGGTGCACATCTACTTCAATTATATACTATCGATTGGATTCTTCAAAGTCTATGGACTATTTTACCTTTAGCCTTTGTGATTTTATTTCAACCGGAATTAAGACGAGTAATAGGCGAAATTGACAAAAATTATATTTTAAGGAAATTCTTCAAGCAAGAAAGTAGATTAATCACCGAAATCGTAAGGGTAATGATGGCACTATCAAAGGAAGGTTCAGGGGCATTAATTGTTTTAAAACAAAATATAAGTCTGAAAAATTATATAGAAACAGGGGTGAGAATAAATGCCGAGGTAAGTTATGAACTGCTAAAGACAATGTTTACCCCTGATAGTCTCCTGCATGATGGGGCAGTAATTATCCAGGGAGATAAAATAATAGCCGCAAGTTGTGTCTTACCACTAACTCAAAATCCTGAGGTAACTATACCACTTGGAACAAGGCATCGGGCGGCTTTGGGACTATCTGAAGAAACAGATGCCTTAGTATTGGTTGTTTCTGAAGAAACAGGTGGTATATCTATTACCTTAGATGGAAAGATGCGTAGTGATTTAGATGAAGAAAGCCTGACAGAAATGCTTACCCTCTATAAGGCAAAAGAGACAGAAGGCTTTACAGAGGAATCAGATTAATTATCAATTAATAATTGATAATTGATAATTGAGGGATGGTTCACTTTAGTGTGAAATCTTGCGGTTGAAAAATGAATGTGAAATTAGAAATTAGAAATTGGGGAGAGAGGGGAGAGAGAGATTGAGGCGAGTCTACGAGTTAAGTGAAGACCTAATTTCTAATTTCCAATTTCTAATTTCCAAAAGGAATCATAGCAAAAACGATAGAATGAACCGTTCCATAATTGATAATTATATTTACGGAGGATAGATGAAAAACTTAAACCTTTATGCCTTGATTACCAATAACTTGTGGATAAAATTATCCTGTTTTTCTCTCGCCGTACTATTATGGTTCTCTACAAGCGGTGGGGTATCTATAATTAGAGATTTCCGTATTTCAATCGCCTTTGAAAATATTCCCAAAGGTTTAATGGTTTCTAACCAAACTACAAAGAATGTATCTATCAATGTTCAGGGGGTTAGAGGCACGGTTTTGAAATGTCAGGCAACGGCATTTTATCTTCCTATTGATTTAACCGAGATTAATGCCCCGGGTAGTTATTCTTATGACCTTCTCCCGGATAATGTAGTTACCCCTACAGGGGTTAAGATTATTTCTATAGAACCGCAAAAGATAAGCGTAACTTTAAGGAAAAAGGAATAATAAGATGGATTGTTTAGCGACAGCTATCGGCAGTCTCCCTCATAGAGAAGTAGAAAAAGCCTGGACGATAGTATTGAATAACCTGCCCGAAGTCCCTATCTGGCCCCAATTACCCAAACGGTCTTTCAGGGAAAATATGTATATCCAGTATAGTGAGAATTTGCCTTGTATCCTCTGTGATGAAGAGGCAGAAAGGATTTTTTTTGATACCACCGCGGATGTAGAACCCCACTTAGAAAAATTCTATCAAAGGTATTTAGATCAGGATATTGATTATTTTAAAATAAGCGAGGATTATAGTGCCGGTTTGGGGTCAGACCTTGAATGTAGAATACAGTCCTGCATTCTACATTCAAGGTCTAACCCCAAATTCATCAAAGGTCATATTACCGGGCCTATTAGTTTTGGATTGACGATTACGGATGAAAATCACAAGGCGATTATTTATCATCCCCAGTTATTCGATGCGGTAGTTAAAGGTTTGGCAATGAAGGCACTCTGGCAAGTCTCAAGGTTTAAAGAATTAAACCTACCAACCATAATCTTCATCGATGAGCCCTATTTAGCCGCCTTTGGCTCCGCCTATGTGAATTTAAGTAAAGAAGAGGTAATTACGCCTTTAAACGAGGTAATTGAAACCATCAAAGAAGCAGGTTTTAAACCTGGAACAAGTTTTAAACCTGGAACAGGTTTTAAACCTGGAACAAGTTTTAAACTTGGAAGTAATAATGTCCTGGTTGGTATTCACTGCTGCGCTAATACCGACTGGGGAATGCTTATGGAGACAAAGGTGGATATTATCAATTTCGATGCCTATGGTTTTATCTCCAATCTGGCTTTATACCCTGAGGAATTGGCTGTATTTTTAAATAGAGGTGGCCTGCTTGCCTGGGGAATTGTGCCAAGTTCTGATGAAGTGGTTAAGGAAAATGTTGAAACCTTACTCAAAAGATTTGAGGAAGGCATAGAACTTTTAGCCGGCAAAGGTATTCAAAAGGAGTTGTTGTTAAAAAAATTGTTTATTACACCAAGCTGTGGCACAGGCTCATTATCAGAGGACATAGCGGAACGGGTATTTAGATTGACATTTGAGGTTACTAATCAAATTAAAAAGAAGGGGTAAAAAGATGAAAACGCTTTTAGACGAGGCGAAAAAGGTATTGCGAATTGAGGCAGAGGCGATTTCCAACCTTGTAGACAAAATCGATACGAATTTTTTAACGGCACTTGAGTTACTTTACGAATGTAAGGGTAGAGTGGTTGTTACCGGTATGGGTAAAAGCGGCATCATCGGTGAGAAGATTGCCGGGACATTAGCCTCTACCGGCACATTGGCTTTATTCATGCATCCGGCCGAGGGAATGCATGGTGATTTAGGCATGGTATCCAAACAAGATGTCCTTATCGCCCTTTCTAATAGCGGTGAGACCGAGGAGATTAATCGCCTACTACCAAGTATTAAACGGCTGGGGATTAAACTTATTGCCCTGACTGGAAACCTGAATTCTACCCTGGCTAACAATAGCGATGTGGTCTTAGATGTAGGGGTAAAAGAGGAGGCATGTCCCTTAGGACTTGTCCCTACGGCAAGTACTACGGCTACTCTGGCTATGGGAGATGCCTTAGCCATTACCTTACTCAAGAAAAAAGGATTTAAGGAGGAAGATTTTGCCCTGCTACATCCTGGTGGCACATTAGGCAAAAAATTACTACTTGAGGTTAAAGATGTTATGCACACAGGAAATGCTATACCAAAGGTTACTGAAGGAACGCTAATGCGAAATGCCTTGTTTGAGATGACCTCTAAACGGTTAGGAATAACAACGGTAGTAGATGAAAAAGACAGGTTAGCCGGAATAATTACCGATGGTGACTTACGCAGATTAATGGAGAAAAGAAAGGATGAGGATATCTGGGATTTAAAAGTGGAAGAGATAATGACGAAAAACCCGAGAACAATTTCCCAGAAGGCTCTTTGTGCTACAGCAGTCGCAAAAATGGAAGAATATACCATTACCTCATTACTCATTACCAATAAACAACATAAATTAATTGGAATTGTCCATCTACATGATTTACTTAAAGCCGGGGTAGTCTAATGAGAAAATTAACAGTTTATGGGCTATTCATCCTGATTTTAACCGGAATTGTTATTTTGCTTTTAGTGAAAAAGGGGGATAAAACCGGGCAGGAAGATAAAGATTCCTCGTCCCAATCCGCGGGTGCAGAATTAGGCTTGAGTGGATTTCATCTCATAGAGACAATAGGTGGTAAGCCACAATGGGAATTATGGGCGAAAAAGGCAGAGGTTACCAAAACACAAACCAATCTTGAAGAGATTAAATGCGTATTTTTCTCATTGAAACAAGATAACGAGCCCATTTTAAATGTAGCGGCTAAAAAAGGGATTTTAGATACCCAAACCAGGGATATTGAACTAAAAAACGATGTTAAAGCAGTAACTAAAGATGGGGCAGAATTTATAACCAATACCCTCAGGTGGAGGGCTAAACAAGGGATTTTGATTACACCGGATAAGGTAAGCGTGATTTATGGAAAAGCACATCTGTCCGGTTATGGATTAGAAATTGATTCAGGTAAGGATAGGATAGAAATCAAGGAAAAGGTACGGATAGTTATTAAGTAAGTGAATAGTGAAAAGTGAATAGTGAATAAGGGAAGAGGAAAGAAAAAATCCCTATTCCCTATTCCCTATTCCCTATTCACTTTTCACTATTCACTAATCACTAATCACTAATCACTAATTTCCCCATTGACATCTACAAAAATAAATGGTATAATCTAATATCCTATAAATAAGAAAGGGAAATAAAGATGCTTTACGGTGTGATTCTGGCGGGTGGATTTGGTGATAGATTCTGGCCAAAAAGTCAACCAGATACACCCAAACAATTATTATCAATTACAGGCAAAAAGACATTATTAGAAGAAACACTTGATAGAATTGCCCCTTTGATTCCTAAAGAAAGGATATTGATTGTAACCAATAAAAATATTGGGGATAAAATTCTGTCTATGGTTAATATTCTTAACAAGGACAATATTCTTGTTGAGCCAGGGCGCAAGAACACTGCTCCGGCTATCGCTTTAGCCGCTTTGTACTTGAGAAAAAAGGATAAAGACGCAAGTTTTGTGGTTTTGCCAGCAGATCATTTTATCCCGGACAAGGAGGAATTCTTGAAAGTTCTTTCTCTTGCCTATGAACTGGCTCAAGAGAAAGAAAATCTTATCACCTTTGGGATTAAACCTACCCGTCCGGAAACAGGTTATGGCTATATAGAAACTAATCAGAAGGTAGCAACAAAAGATGGGATTCCTGTTTATGAGGTGAGGTCATTTAAAGAAAAACCTTCTTTAGATACCGCCAGGGAGTTTATTGCCAGAGGAGGCTACTTCTGGAATAGTGGTATATTTATCTGGCATGTCCAGGCAATCCTTGATGCCTTTTCTAAATTTATGCCGCAGTTATATTCAGGATTAATGAAGATTCAGGACTACCAAGATGCTGAATTAGAGGAATTCTATCAAAAGGTAGAAAATATCTCTATAGATTTTGGCGTCATGGAAAAAGCGAAAAATATTCTGATGCTCGAAGGGGATTTTACCTGGGACGATGTTGGCTCATGGAAGGCTTTAGAAAGGATATATCCTAAAGATGAAAATAATAATGTTGTCCTGGGTGAACATATAGGAATTGATACGCAAAATTGTATTGTTAGAGGAGATAAAAAATTAATTGCTACACTTGGAATCTCGGATTTGATTATCGTGGATAGTGACGAGGCTATCCTTATATGTGCCAGAGAAAGGGCAGAAGAGGTTAAAAGAATAGTAGAGAAATTAATATGAAATTTTGGATTTTAGATTTTGGATTTTGGATTTATTCAATCCAAAATCATTTCTATATCTTTGAATGCAACTTAGTATCACCATTTACCATTTCTTACTAAACAAGGAGGTATTTAAACAATGAAAGAACGATGTCTTATTACAGGCATTACAGGATTTGCCGGCAGCTATATGGCTGAATTTTTGCTTGAACAAGGCAATGTAGAGGTTTATGGAATCAGAAGATGGCGCAGCAGAATGGAAAATATTGAGCATATTGAAGATAAGATAACCTTGATTGAATGTGATTTACGGGATCTATCCTCAGTCACAAATTGTATTGAGGAGGTAAGGCCTGATAAAATATTCCATCTGGCGGCTCAAAGTTTTGTCCCTACCTCATGGGTAGCACCTAATGAAACCTTAACAACCAATATATTAGGTGCCTTAAATATATTTGAGGCTATTCGTAAGTCATCTCTTTTAGATACAAAGATTCAAATTGCCGGCTCATCAGAAGAATACGGCATGGTTTATGCGGATGAAGTTCCTATAAAAGAAACTAATCCACTAAGACCTTTAAGCCCTTATGGTGTCAGTAAGGTAGCCCATGATGTCTTAGGATATCAATATTATATGAGTTATAAACTTAATATTGTTAGGACCCGTGGATTTAATCATAGTGGACCCAGGCGGGGAGATGTTTTTGTCGAGGCAAATTTTGCTAAACAAATTGCTGAAATCGAAAAAGGGTTAAAAGAGCCTGTTATCTATGTAGGAAATCTTGAGGCAGAAAGAGATTATACCGATGTGCGTGATATGGTTAAGGCATATTGGCTATCCCTTGAAAAGGCTGATATGGGTGAGGTATATAATATTTGTTCGGGGAAGTCATATAAAATAAAAGAGGTTTTAGATATATTACTTTCTATGTCTAAAATAAAGGTGGAGATAAAACAAGACCCATCTCGTATGCGTCCCTCTGATGTCCTCATATTATTAGGCGACCATACTAAGTTTAGTGAAAAAA
This sequence comes from bacterium, assembly GCA_030018635.1. Taxonomy (GTDB): domain Bacteria; phylum UBA9089; class CG2-30-40-21; order CG2-30-40-21; family SBAY01; genus SBAY01. The sequence goes on along the minus strand of JASEHU010000004.1, from coordinate 13,106 downwards.
CAGGCTGGCAACCAACTATACCTTTCGAAAAAACACTGGCGGATATTCTCGATTATTGGCGTAACCATTATGGTGTTAAATAAAGAAGTTAATCCAAAAGAATTTAAGGGGTTAAGAGGTCGAGGGGAGAAGGGAAGAAGGAAGGATTTTTTCTTGCCGACCACTTGAACCCTTAGCTATTATCGGGTCTTGTGTTTTTACCTCGTTAAAACCTTTACTTCGCAATACGCAGCTATCGCATTTTCCGCAGGGTTTCGTGCCACCTTTGTAGCATGACCAGGTCAATTCGAATGGGACATTGAGGGTGAACCCTAATTTCACAATTTCTGCTTTCGTCTTGTCGATTAATGGGGTAAGGATTTCTATCGGTTTGCCTTCCACGCCTTGTTTAATCCCAAGTGCCGCTACCTTCTTAAATGCCTCGTAATATTCAGGCCGACAATCAGGATAACCACTGTAATCCAGGGCATTAGCCCCAATAAGTATTGTTTGTACCCCAATTGCCTCTGCGTAAGATAGGGCAAAGGAGAGGAAGATGGTATTGCGTGCTGGAACATAGGTGGAGGGAATTTCTGTCTGGAATTTTGGATTTTGGATTTTGGATTTTGGATTGAATGGAACAACACAGGTAGATGGAATTTCTGTAGGAGACAACCCCCTACCCCCCTTTAGTAAGGGGGAATTTGGAATGGGTATCCTTTTATCAAGCAATGCGCTACCCAACCAGGGTAATTGAAACTTAATGATGTGGTATTGACAATCTGTAATCTCGGCTATTGTTATGGCACATTGGATTTCCTTCCGATGTCGCTGGCCGTAGTCAAAAATCAGGCAGACACAAGTATATCCTTGATTTTTTGCCCAATAAAGCGTTGTGGTAGAATCTAATCCGCCGGAAAGTAAGATAACTGCCTTCTTCATTTTTCCTTGCTCATACCCCCTGAACTGTTACCTTTGGGATGGTTCACTTTAGTGTGAAATCTTGCGGGTAAAAAATGGATTTGAAATTTGAAATGAGAATTTGAAATTAGAAATTGGAAATTGGCAAGAGAAAAGATATGATTTTGAATTTCTCCCTAATTTCCAATTTCTAATTTCAAATTTCTGCAAGAAATCACAGGGAAAACGATAAAATGAACCGTCCCTTACCTTTCACTATGTTAAGAAGTAAAAAACGGTAGTTGAACTGTAAATGTTGTCCCAACGCCAACCTTAGTCTGGATTTCCAGATTCCCTTGATGGGCATCGATAATTCGTTTACAGATAACCAGTCCTAACCCTGTCCCTTTAGTTTTAGTCGTGTAGAAAGGGTCGAAAATCTTTTCTAATTCTTCCTCCGGGATTCCGTGTCCTGTATCCTCAAAGGTTATGGAGATAAATTCCTTTTTCTCGATTTGCACCCGCTGGACCGCAATTCGCAATTTCCCTTTTCCTGGCATAGATTCTGAGGCATTTTTAACCAGGTTTATAAAAACCCGCTTCAATCTTTCTCGATCAACATTTACTTGTTCATCTTTTAATTCCTTTACTATTTCTATGTTTGAGAGAATTTCAGGTGGAACCTCGACTAAGGATTCCTCAATAAGGTCATTTATATTCGCTGTTCTTAATTTGAGCAGGGGAGGTTTTGAAAGATTCAACAGGTCATCCATATGGGCATTTACCCTATCAACAGCCTTGTCTATTCGTAAAATTTGCTCATCTATATCTTTTTCTTTGGGTAAGGTCGTCTTCAGTAGATAGAGTCCACCTTTGATGACAGTCAATGGATTTCTGATTTCGTGTGCGGTTTCTGAGGCAATTTGAGTCATCATAGTTAATCTCTCCGCCTCCCTCAATCTTTTTTCCATCTCCTTTAAATTGGTCATATCCGCCACCAGGGAAAGGCTGCCGTTAAAAACACCATTGTTATCAAACAAAGGCGTCTGATTAATAAAGACCGGGATTTTTTCTTTCATTTTGGATATCAGGGACATTTCAAAATTGGCTCTGTTGCCTGATTTGACTTTGGAATATTCATTCCGAAAGGTTTCAACATCCTTTTCATTGATTAAATTAAAGACAGACTTACCCAATAACTCAAATTCCTGATAGTTTAGAATTTCAGCCAGCCTTTGATTGGTAAGAACGATATTATCATTTACATCAAGGGCAAATAACCCTTGCCCCATAGAGTCCATTAACCCCTCATAAATATGTTCTTTTCTCTGTTCTAAGAATTGGCTTTTTTGTTTTGAGGACAGGGCATTCAGGATTGTCTGGGAAAGGATATCGCTGGAAATTTCGTCTTTGGTGAGGAAATTAACTACGCCGAGTTTTAATGCCCCGGTAAGAAGTCGTTCATCCTTCAATCCGGTAAGGAGAATAGACGGGATACCGGGGCGTATCTTTGACAGATTTTTTAATAGTTCTAAGGCATTTGTATCCGGGAGTTTATAGTCAAGCACAAGGCAGTCAAAATTCCCGTTAGAGAATTTTTCTATCGCCTCTTTCCCTGTAATTGCCACCTCAAGTTCAAATTCCTCTTCTGCCTTACTTAAAATCCTTTTGACGATAAACACATCATCCGGATTGTCTTCTACGAGTAGAATTCGCTTACTGTTTGACATAATTCAATCCTTTGTTTTTAAATTTTTCTAATACAAATTCTTTTACTTTTTCTGCAATTTCAATAGCTTCTTCTGCCTCCTCCACCGTAGGAAAATAAAATTCTTCAACATATCTCATTTCTACCGCATATTCTGTTAATTCAACCACATTAAGTTGATTAAGCAAATCAAAATCAAGGTCTATCTCTTTACAAAGTTCAATAAGTTTGGCAATGTTATGAGTTTTCATGAAGTGTTTTTGGTGAAGTGTTAGATAAGATTTGAGATATTTCTCTACGCATTGTTGTGCATGAAAACATATAGTATCCGTGGCTGGTTCTGCGGTATTTATTTCATCTTTTGCTGTTTTTATGTCGCTTTCTGCCCTTTTAATCCAGTTCTTTATTAACTCTTCCATATCATTACCCCTTCTTTATCCACTTCATAGGATACAGACCCTACAAAATTTTTCACTTTTTCAAACCCCAAAATTGACTTTAGAATTATCTCATAAGAATCTTCAAGTTTTGCTAACTTTTTATATATTTCACCAAGGATACTTCGTTTTTCTTGAAAACTTAACTCTTTTCCCACTACCACAAAAAAATCCCAATCACTTTCATGGTTAAAATCACCCCTTGCCCTACTTCCAAAGAGAATAATTTTCATTAGATTAATACCTTTCTTTTCTAACTCTTCTTTGATTATATTGATTGCTTTTTCTTGCATATCTATCTCCCTATTGCCTTAAATTTTCGTTTCCCTTTCCTCGTCTCTCTTCCTTCATCCTTCCTTATTCTCTCCTCTTTTTGGCAGACTAAAATAAAAGGTACTTCCCTCTCCAGACTTGCTTTTTACCCACACATTTCCCCCATGGTCGGTTATCACCCGCTTAACGATAGCCAATCCTGCCCCTGTTCCTCCACCATACGCATCACCCTGATGCAACCGTTTAAATATCCCAAATATCTCCTCAAAATATTTTTCCTCAATACCAATACCGTTATCCTTGACAAAGAAGACCGATTGAGATATTCCATCTACGAGCCTTTCCTCAATTCCTATTTCAATCTCAGTCTGCTTTTTATCATTATAGTTAATGGCATTTGAGATAAGATTATGGAAGACCTGTTTTATTTTTACCTCATCACAAAAGATAAATGGAAGTTCGTCATCTATTTCTATCTTTACATTTTTTTCTTCGATTATTGGTTTTAATGGCTTTAGAATCTCCTGAACAAGTTTATTTGCATCTACACAGGTATAAGGATTTTTTATCCGTGAAATTCTGGACAGGGCAAGCAAATTATCAATTAAGGATTTCATTCGGTTAGCCAAGGCACAGAGCCTTTTAAGATAATCCTTTCCCGTATCGTCTAATTTATCCGCATAATCCTCTAAAATGAATTGACTGAAGGACTGTATCCCTCTTAAAGGCTCTTTCAAGTCATGTGAGGCAGAGTAGGTGAAGGAATCAAGCTCTTTATTAACGGCTTCAAGTTCCTCTGTGTGTGTTTTTAGTTTGATATTTGTCTCTTCCAACTCCTGTGTTCTTTCATGGACTTTTTGTTCTAATGATTGCTTTTCAAGTTCAAGTTCATCCATCGCCTTTTTCAGATTTTCTGTCATCTGATTAAATGTAACGGCTAATTCCCCAATCTCATCGTTAGTTTTAACCTCAACGCGTTTTTTTAAATCACCCTCGCTAATTGCATGAGAAATTTTGGTTAGAGTAGAAATCGGATTGGTTATTCTTGCAGAAAACAAAAAGGCAAAAATAATCCCAATTATTATCAACCCTATGGTTATCGGCAGGCTAATCTTTAAGATGTTATTCATCTTGAGATAAAGATTTTCTAATGAAATTCCAATCAATATGGCGCCAATTGGTCCTGGTTTTTCTACCTCTAATTCTCCAGTTTTCTCCAGAAGGGTTTGTTCTTCTCCAATTTCAACACAACCACCAAGAACAATAATTTTTTTGGTTTCCTCTAAACAAATAGGTTCTCTGGATAGAATGGCCTTTTCGCTGAGCGCCTCCTTATAAACCTTCCCTATTTCTTCGGGTTTGCTATGAGCCAACACCTTACCTTCTCTATCCACTATGGCGACATAGGACATATCCTGGTCACACATCGTCGCCTCAATCAGTGGGTTAAGTTCTTTGAAAAGGTTTTTGGTCAGAATTCCCTCTTTGCAGGTAATCTCAAGATTGCGAACAATCTCTATCCCTTTTTTCCTCAATTCATTATGCAGAAGATTTGAGGCACTGGTTAGAAAATACCAGCTCAAGACAACCGCAACCGCAACCATCAAGATACTGCTAAAAAATGCCAATTTGGTCTTTATGCTTATCCTCTTCATTATTTTATACTCCATTGTTTCATAATCAGACGGTGAACCTGAGTAGTTACGGTTTCCTTTCTTAAAACTCCGGAAACACCTTAACGATATTTCCTATAATTTCATCCGAGCGTTTTCTAAACAATTCCAAATCCAGTGGTATTTTTTCCCCATAAGGTGATTCACTTCCCAGGCAAATATAAGTCTCTTTGAACATCTTCTTGATTTTGCGATCGCTGATAAACCCTTTTTCATCTTTTAGAACAATAGGGGAAAGCAATAAGTAATTTGCATAAGCCATCTTGAACCAAAGTTTCAAACTTTGCGGTGATTGACCTTTCCCTTGTTCAATTATTGAAATGAATATGATTTGAATGTCATAGAAAATTAGTCTTTCGATGGCTGTGTAGAAATTATCACTTTTTGCCTTTAGTGCAGATTGAATCTCTGGTTGGAGTTCCAGACCAAATTTTACCTTGATTGTATCCACTACCGGTTGGATATAAGAAAGGGCTCGTTCAACCTCTTCATACTTTTTATTCTTAAAATTTTCCAGGATTGACTCATAAACCTTAACCGGAGCGATTTTTAATTCGGATTGGTATATTTCAGCTACCGAGTAAGAAACAATAAATATGCAGGATAAGGCAAGGATTGTTACAACGGAAAATCTTCTTCCTCTTTTCTCCATTTCTCTCTTTCTCCTTATTTACACCTGAATGTTTACTAAGGGGTTGTCACGAAACAACTGTATCATTTATGTTACGGCACAAACTACTAAAAAATTGGGACATTTATTTTTTTGGCATATCCAACGCTAAAAAACTATTAACCGCGAATAAACGCGAATTGGCGCTAATAAAAATCATCTTGTATTAGCATATCTTTCTCTCTTAAAAAAAGTAATTCATCTTCACATTCGCGTATATTCGCGTATATTCGCGTCCATTCGCGTATATTCGCGTCCATTAGCGGTTCCCCATCTCCTTTTCACAAATTATTAACCGCGAATGAACGCGAATTGACGCTAATAAAAATTATTTTGTATTGGCATGTCTTTTTCTCTTAAAAAAAGCAATTCATCTTCACATTCGCGTATATTCGCGTCCATTAGCGGTTCCCCACCTCCTTCTCACAAATTATTAACCGCGAATAAACGCGAATTGACGCTAATAAAAATTATCTTGTATTGGCATATCTTTTCCATTCAAGTTTTTTGCCGCCGAAGTTTATAATCAAACCCAGTGGTAATTTAGTTGCCTTCAAGTAATTGATTAATTGAGCTTCTTCAATCCCTGTTATATCTTTTATGGCCTTGATCTCAATGATTATCTGTTCAAAACATAAAAAATCGGCAATATACTCTTTTGTTAAAATTCGATCTTTGTAGAAAATTTGTATCCGTTTTTGTGATTCAAAAGGAATGGCGTTTTCTGCTAATTCTATTTCCATCGCTTCCTGATATACTGCCTCAAGAAAACCACATCCAAGATTGTTAGAGACAGCCATTGCTGCACCGATTATCTTATAAACCTCATCCTTGAAAAGCAGTTCATCTTCACATTTGCGTATATTTGCGTCCATTAGCGGTTCCTCACCTCCTTACTCACATTCTACTAAAATTTGCAATACTTATTTTGTGGCAGTTTCTAAAAGTCAAATACCGTTTCTACGCTTACCCCATTATTTTTAAGGTCAGGACCCTTTTCTGTGGTCTTCTGATATGCGGCTCTAATCAAGAAATGTTCGACAGGAGAGATATTCACCCCGATACTTATGGATTTGCGGTCACCTTTATCTGATGTGTCCTCTTCCCATGGGTCAATGATTTCGTATCTAATTGCCGGGGCAAGAAAATGAACATATTTTTCCTGCAGTATTTTGTAACTTGCGGCAAGGTAGGACGAGGATTGGTGAATCTTCCCGTTAGCCTTTGTATCAATACCTATTCTGCCATATTCACAAGATACATCCAACTTATCCGAGCCATAAAGCAGATGGTAAAAGGTGTAATCACAGCCGTATTCCTCCTTATCGTCATATTTTGCCTTAAAGTGTGAACCGCCAAACTCTAATCCTTCGAGCGGAGAGAGGGCTAACCTGACGCAGATAGGTTTATCACCGTTATTATCCAGAGACTGCCGTGCGTCTGAATGGAAATGCTCATACATATAGCCTGTCGCGTTAGTTCCCATTTTAGCTATCAGTTTTTCTGTCTGATGTGAATCCCCGGGTCCATTGGTCGCAGAAAGGTTATAAAGTAAGGTTACCTGTTTCGTAAGTTGTCTCTTGCCGGAAATGAACACCCCTGTGTCCCACCAACCAGAGGAACGCATCACATTCCGGTAGAGATAAGGTGCTACGGTGAACATTCGGAATCGAGATGGAGGGTAATAACTTTTATCCTGTGTTCCTATGGGCACAAAATCCCTACCCATAGAAAGGTTAAACCACTCCTTGGGTGACCAGACACCGCGTAATTTACATATCTTGACACTTTCAGCCCTGTAAAGCTCAAATTCCGCCTCTGCCTTCAATTCCGGGTTGAATTGTGAGGAAATGTCGATATAACCACTCATAGGGATAAAGACACTATGTCCTGCAAGCTTAGTATCTCCTGCATTGGCATACTTCCCAAATTCATCCTTTCTGTAGTCATAGAATTGATTGGTGATAAACACATGCATCTCCGGTAGAGCCGATTTGAATCCATATTCCAACCCTTCCTCCTGAGCAGTTACTGATGATGAAATCAGCAAACCCAAAATCAGCCCCATAAAACAAACTAAACCTTTTTTACACATTTTTTCCTTCCTCCTTTTGAATAAAATTTATTTTCTACACCTTACGACTTAAGTTCATTAGCGATTTCTTCTCGCCACTTATTGAAAAAAGTAAGCAAATCTTTAAAATTGATAGGTTCTACAATCAATAGCATATCGGGTGAATCATTATTAAAGGTATTGATTCTTTCCAAAGCTATTCCCAGCCAATATAAGTCAAAGCCAGGGTCTTTTCTTTTCGCCTTTTCTACTAATTCCTCAACGGTAAAAAAACCTTTTTTAATCAAAGAATAGATATCAATAAAATCTCTCATGGTTGCTCTGCCAAATAAAGCCAGGAGTTTATTGGAAGCAATATCAACCAGACTATCTACTTTTAGATTAGGATATGTCGGAAATTCTCGTCTTGGTTCAAATCGGAAAGGTGCATCCAGGGCTAAATGAATAAGAGTTATTTCTTTATCCTTGTTAACCAAAAGTTCTACAAAAGAATGTATCCCTCGCTGTCTTTGAATAGACATATTTTTGGCATTCAATCCTTCTTCTAACCTATGACTAAAAGGGATGATAAGTTCTTCAATAGTTGTGAAAAAATCGAGGTCGTTGCTCTTTCTATGTTTTAGATAAAAGTGCGCCAGAGCCGTTCCTCCTGTAAGATAAAAATGTTCACTATCTAAAATCTGGCTAAAGTTATCAAGAATTGCTTTCTGAACCTGGCTAATGATTTCCAATGAAATCCTCCCAAAACATTTTTACTTCCACAGGCAAAAAATGTTTTATTCTCATAAATACCTGTCTAAATTGCTCCAAACTAATATTCCTTAAAAGAACCTTCACATCCTCTGTTTTGCCTCGTGTAATGACCTGCTGAACATACATATCTAACACGGATGGTTCATTGGAATCTAAGGTAATACCTTCTTTTAAAAACCAGAACAATCTTTTATCGGGAATAATTTTCATTTCTTTCTCGCCCTACTCTCTATCTCACCTCTGGTATCTTCGAAACCAATGACCAGTAGATTTCAAACTGTTCAATGACCTTGACAAAATCCTCAAAATCCATCGGTTTAGTAATATATGAGACAGCACCATTCTGATAACTTCTGACAATATCCTCATCCCTGTCTGAGACGGTGAGCATAATAACCGGGATGACCTTGTAGACAGGATGTGCCTTAATCCTTTCTAAGACCTGAAAGCCATTTAGCTTAGGCATATTAATATCTAAAAGGATAAGTCCTGGTGTAGGCGGTTTGTTTTGTGCATATATTCCCTCATGAAAGATAAAATCCAGGCCCTCCTGCCCATCCCGAACGACATAGATTTCATTTGTCAATTTTAGTTTCTTGAATGCCCGCTGGATAATGAGAATGTCATCTTCATTATCCTCAACTAAAAGAATATTGATTGATTTAAAGTTTTCCATATACTTTTCCCTCCTTTTGTTTTTCCATAATTTTAAGTATAGGATAATTAAAAGCAAAAGTCAAGTATTTTTTTGCCTTGTTTGCTTACTCCCATTCAATCGTCCCCGGTGGTTTGGAGGTAATGTCAAACACGACCCGGTTTATGCCCTTAACCTCATTAACAATGCGGTTAGAGATTTTACTCAAGAGCGAATGCGGTAATTGTGCCCAATCTGCGGTCATAGCATCAGAAGAGGTAACAGCACGGAGGGCAATGACATTCTCATAAGTTCGCTCATCACCCATTACCCCCACTGTTTTAACCGGTAAAAACACCCCAAAACACTGCCACAGCGACCGATATAAGCCAGATTTTTTTGTTTCTTCATCGATTATCCAATCTGCCTCGCGGAGGATATTTAATCTTTTGGGACTTGCCGCACCAATTATCCGAATGGCTAATCCTGGACCTGGGAAAGGGTGTTGCCAGATAATTTCATCCGGTAGCCCTAACTCTTTGGCTAAAACCCTGACCTCATCCTTGAATAACTCCCTGAATGGCTCGATTAATTTCAATTTCATTCTTGCCGGCAGACCACCTACATTGTGATGCGTTTTAATTACTGCCGAAGGACCTTTGGTGGATATGCTTTCAATTACATCCGGATAAAGGGTGCCTTGTGCCAGAAAATCCACCTGGCCAATTTTTTTCGCCTCATCCTCAAATACCTTGATAAATTCATGGCCAATAATTTTGCGTTTTAATTCCGGGTTCGACACCTTTTTAAGTTTTGTAAGAAATTTTTCCTGTGCATCACAATAGTCTAAATTGATGTGATAATAATCCTTGAAGGTCGCTATGACGCGTTCAGCTTCATTTTTTCTTAATAAACCATTATTAACGAATATGCAAATAAGTTGGTCGCCAATAGCCTTATGGATAAGAACGGCGACGGTGGATGAGTCCACACCACCGCTCAAGGCACAAATAACCTTCTTTTTTCCTACCTCATCCCTGATTTTTTTTATCGAGTGCTCAATGAAGGATTCCATCGTCCATGTAGGCAATACCTTACATATTTTAAACAGGAAATTCCTGATTATTTGCGTGCCGCCTGTGGTATGAATTACCTCTGGATGGAATTGAACCCCATATATATTTTTTTGATGATTTCCAATGGCACAGGCAGGTGAGTTTGTGGTTTTACCAATAACCTTGAATCCATCAGGTAAGCGTTCTACTTTATCGCCATGGCTCATCCAGACTTGAGTTTCTAAAGGAATGTCTGCAAAAAGGGTGGTTGAATCGATTGCTTGCAGTTTTGCTTTGCCATACTCTCTTTTCTCTGCCTTTTTAACCTCACCACCTAATGTTTGAGCTAACCACTGCAGACCATAACAAATACCTAATATCGGAACACCTGATTGCAGGATTTCTGAATCCCCATGAGGTGCGTTCTGGTCATAAACACTGGCCGGACCGCCAGAAAGGATTATGCCTTTAAATTCCTTTAATTCCTCAATGGTAGGATTATAAGGCAATATTCGACAATAGACCTGTTGCTCTCGTATCCTGCGGGCAATAAGTTGTGTATATTGTGAACCAAAATCTAATATGGCTATCATAAACTAATTATATCTATCTTTATTCCTATTGTCAAGAAAATTTATTTGTGAGCAGAAATTCCCCAACTTAATTATAAAGAGGGATAGTGAGTTCTGTTGACTTCTGAAGGCAATATCTCCCCCTTTTCCCCAACAAATTTATTTAGGAGAATTATTAAAATTTATTATTTAGTTTTTAGAAGGATTCCTTTATATGAAAATCATCGGCAATAAATACAGGGGCACAAGCAACCATAATTTTAACCAGGTGAAATTGTAACCAATAAACCAAGCGATAGGAATAGTAACCGTGTCACCCATTTCCACGATTCTCTTGGGATACTTTCACCTTTAAGTTTTCTACACATTATGTAGAATCCTAAAAGAATAAAACCTACAAATCAGATGAGAAGAAAAGCTTCTTTTACTTTTGCCTTATAAGTGTTTTACCGTTTACTTTCTACCAAAGCATTGAGCCTTTTGAAAAGATTGTTCTCTATTTCCCACCGTAGGTGGGCTAATTCTCTCATATCCTCTGGGGCCCATCTCCAAGTGTTATGTCTACAAAACCTTTTCCCAACTTATCTTTTGCTCGATTAAGAACGGTTTTTGTTGCTAAAAGTTCCTTATCTCTAGAGTATAGCTCAACATCTAATGGAGCATTTACTGCACCAGCCACTATCAGCACACTTGCAGGAAACCCACCAAATTCAGAACTATCTACTATCCCAATTTTCAATCTTCTCCCAGATGGAAGAATTGTCCTAAATATATCTTCATCCTCAAGTACCATATGTGCATCATTTAATATCTCTCGAACCTTATCACAATTAAATCCTTCCAAAACACGAAGAATCGTTGTATCAGATGCTACTATCTTCCGATTGCTTTGATGCCACTTTAAAGATGAAGATAACCTACCAAAGTGATCAACTTCTAATGAGCTTTTTTGCCCAAAAAGAACCGTTTCCCTCACTAACTTAAATATTGTGCTTGGAGGAATAACAGGTTGCTTGCGAGTATCCTGTACTTTATTTTCCCACTCCTTAAGTGGAAATTTATCTTCAAGAATTTTGTTAACCTTGCCGATATTCATATAGAGGAATCCCCTCCTTGTTTTAAATTTAGGCGGCACTTATTCCTTTAAAAATGCAAAGAAAAGAAGAAAGAAAAAATTATGGAAACATTAGATGCCGCCTTTGTTTCCTCTAAATTAGATAATCGACAAATACCACAAAAATTTTTACTTTCTTTTCTTCTTTCTTTTTAACATCTCCATTATCATAATACTTTATTCACTCCTTCATTAAAACTTGGGGAATTTCTGTTGGAAATAAAATTTTGTTGACATAAAACAAAATCTTTGTTAAAATATAAGAGATGTCCTTAATTTTAATCACCTATGTGAATGGGAGATGCCATGAAAACATTAACATATATGGAAGTTGAAAATAATTTTCCTAGAGTTTTAGATATAGTAAAAAGTGGTGAAGATATAGTGGTAAGCACTGAAAAAAAGAGGGAATTACTTGCAGTCATAATTCCTTATGAAAAATATTGGAAGAAAAAACAAAGACCACTTGGTATTTTAAAAGGAAAAGCACATTATAAAATAAAAGATAATTTCAAAATAACAGATGAGGAACTTTTATCCTTATGAAATATCTACTTGATACGCACACTTTTCTTTGGATATTATTTGATGATAACAACCTTTCTGAAAAAGTTAAGGTAATTATAAGGGATTTAGAGAATGAAATCTATGTAAGTGTAATAAGTTATTGGGAAATATCGTTAAAGTTTGCTGTTGGTAAATTGGAACTTGAAGGAATTACCCCTGATGAATTACTCATCCAAGCAGAACAAATAGGTATTCAAACATTAGAAATATCGAAAGAAGATGCCTCAACATTTTATAACCTTCCAAAGATGAAACATAAAGATCCATTTGATAGACTGATAATTTGGCAAGCAATAAACAGGAATATAATATTAATCTCAAAAGATAAAGAGATGAAAGATTATCAGAAATTTGGACTAAAATCTTTATGGAAGTAATTAAGGAATTAGGGTTGTATCTTAAATTGTAAATTGGTTTAGCTATTAATTTACAATTTAAGACGACCCTCTACTTCCCTTAAGTTAGTGCCATTCTATTGTGTCCCCGGAATTCGGGAATTCGGGGGAAATTCCGCAAAAGAAATTTTTTTAGTCTTAGGCTTACGGCTTTAATATCATTAGATTTTTACAAAAGGAAGGATTAATGAAAATAAACATTCGTGAATTACTTCAGGAATTTTATCAAGCCAATAAAGACGAAATAGACGCTATAAAAAATAAAGGTGGAAATTCAAGAGTTACAGTTATCAATGGCTATT
>JASEHU010000049.1 GCA_030018635.1 bacterium | reverse complement strand
TCTCCCTATTCTCCACTTCTCATTGCTTACACATTTTCATAATGAGAATTGCTGTGCCTAAGTTTTTTCTATTGACAATTCCTCATTTTAGGGTATAATTTTAAGTATGAGGATTTCCATAATCATCTTTATGACCATTATCTTATCAGGAATTGGGGTCTATTATGTCTGGCAAAAGGGCATTCCACAAGGTTTTGCCAGGAATAAAATTATACTTGAAATTGAGAAAAGACTAAACGGTAAGCTCGAAATAAAAACGGTCTATTTTAAATTCCCAAATCAGATTGTTCTCGAAGGGATAAAACTTCATCCTTTGTCTCTCACAAAATCCCCAATCCGCAAATTCCAATCCAAAATCCAAAATCCAAAATTCAAAATTCCCCATTCTACCCCTATGGTGGAAATAAAAAGGCTCATCTGTGAATACAATCTCTGGACACCCATTATCCATTCAGGTAAATGGGCGACAGGGGTATCTAAAATAGTGGTTGTTGACCCTTATCTGTCCCTTTGTCGGGATAAGGCAGGAAATTGGAATTTTAGCGCTTTATTTAAACCTCAGCCTGATCCGAGGAAAGAACCTCCGTCAATGCCTATCCTGATAAAAAATGCCTGCGTGTCGATTGAGGATAAAATATTTGGTACGCAAACAACACTTTCTCCTCTCTATCTCTCTTATTACCCGCAAGGGCCTCCACCCTATTTCCATCTTCGTCTGGGATATCAAATAAAGGTAAGTGGTAATATCTACGGTGTTTCACCACTGCAAGCCAGTTTCAATCTAAAAATAACCAATAAAGATGTATCTGACTACGCTGGATTTTTAAAAACCCAATGGGCTAATCTATTGGCAGGGAAGGTAAGTGGAAGATTAAGAGGCGAAATTCAGGATAAAAATATAAATTTGGATTCAGGTAGTTTAGCCATAAAGGAAGGCACAATCAAATTGCTACGGAACGAGGCAAGCCTCAACAAAGCAAGCTTTAACAAAGCAAGCTTTAACAAAGCAAGCTTTAACAAAGCAAGCTTTCTAAAATACCCCCTGACAAATATCAACGGTAATTTTTCCCTGTCTCCTGACCGTAATCTAATCACCCATAACCTGAAATTTAAATTTAACGGAATCGAGGTGACTACTCAAAAATTCGATATATTCAAACAGGAATCCGGATTGATTGAATTTGTTACCTCTAACTTTTATGTTCAGGATTTTGGAGATATCCTCCCTTATCTGCGTTCACTAAATTTAAAAAGCAGATTGAAATTCAAAGGTGAGTTTGACCTTAAACAGGGGTTTAGTTTGTTGGGAGAGGCAGAACTACTTAATCAGATACCCACAGGATACAAATTCCCTATTCAGGCTAAATTTCAATATAAGGATAAAACCCTGGATGACATTAACTTGCTCATTGCTCAAAAAACCCGGATAGTAGGCAAAATAGCCATCCCCAAGGAAGTTCACCTCAAGGCTAAATTCGATAAAAGCAACATACTTCCACTATCAGCATTATCAGGAAAGAAGGAATTAAAAAATGGCATGCTGACAGGAGAATTCATGATTAAAAAGGAATCAAAAAAAATTCAATATACCGGTAATCTAAAATTAGAGGGGAGTTCATTATTTAAAGAAATAACCGCTGATGTTAAGGGAGATGAAAAATCCATAAAAATTATCTCGCAACTCATTCAGCCTCAAGGGACATCATCCCAGGGAAAAATAGATATAGCCGCAAAAGGAACAAGGGAAAACACAGACCAACCTTTTTCTTTATCTCTCACCGGGGTATTATCTGGGGCTAAACTTTTCAATAAGAATGTTTGTGGTAATTTTACCTTTGATGGTAAATTAAGCACGAAGACAAAATTAGCTGGTGGGCAATTTCGGGCAGAAAATATAGTTATTGACCATAACTCACCCCTTAATTGGCAGGGTAGTCTAATCTATAACCACAACGAGGCAAGCCTCCCGAATTTGAATATCTCTACCGCTCCACAAAACAGGCAATTGACCCTGTCAGGTAAAATTACCTTTGCCGAGCAGATGACTACCTCCTTGCAAATTAAAACCAAGGACATCGACCTGGGAATATTAACTAAGGAACTTGTAGGAACCTTTGATGGAGAATTTAACCTGAATCAGGTATCGGCGGGAAGGACGTTCCCAGGGAAAATTACTATCTCAGGTGAATCGGTCAATGTCCATTTAGCCGATGGAGACTTGTTTCGTTGCAGGAGTCTAACCGGAAATTTCGAGCTTGATAAAATAAAGAATACGGTTTATATTAAACATCTGGTTCTAAATGAACCACAAAAAATGGACATAACAGGAAAGATTGATTTAACCGAACCATTTTCTATGGATTTAAAAGCCAGGGTCTATAATTTGGAATATAAGGAGATGGCTCTTAGTAGTCAGGTTGAATTTACCGGTAATTACCAGGTGAACCTGCTCTCGAAATCACAACTTACCGGTACTTTGAAACTTAGCCGTGGAAACATCAATGACTTTATTATTGACAGGGGAAAGATAAATTTTACTTATGCTGACCGGATATTTACCATCAAGGAATCAGAGCTCATCTTTGGTGATAGCGGGGTATTAACTACATCTGGCGTAGTCAATACTAAAGGTTCGATAAATCTGGATTTTTCTTTATCGAGGATGAATTATCAGGATATGCCTTATCCCTATTTCAAACGGTTTAAAGGAGAATTTAACCTGACAGGGAAGGCAGGAGGCAATATCGATAATCCAATTATATCAGCCTCATTAAAGTCTAAAGAAGTAATTATCAACCAGGAAAAAATAGTGAAGATAGCGGCTAATATCAATTATTCTAATGGTGAACTTCGCCTTATAGACGCAAAAATCAATGATAAGTTGACTTTTTATGGGACATTTCGAACTAGAGATGAATACTTGAGCGGTATAGTTAAATCTGGTGGTGAAAATTTAGCTACCTTAGCCTGTTTATTATCCGTGCCGTCTAAAAACCTTTCCGGAGCCGTCAGGGGAGAGATAAAGGCAGAAGGGAAATTAGATAATTTAGGAATAGAGGCTACCGTAGAAATTGAGAATTTACATCTGCCAGGGCTTGATGCCAGCCGATGTGAAACCAACTTTACCCTGGAAAACAAAATATTATCATTTCAAAAACTTCTATTTGTTCAGGAGCCGGGGGGGACAATGGAGTTTAAAAAATACTGTGTCCAGCTTAAACCTGATAGTTTGGTAGCCCTGACCGCTACTATGAATAATTTTATGATATGCAATACTGTTTTTGCCGGCAATATCTATTTTTCAGGGACAGGAACCCCCTGGAATAAGGTAAAAGGAGGTTTAGAGGCTAAAAATCTGTTCATAAATCAATCCGATACCTTTAAAACATTAACGGTAAATATCTGTTACGAAAAGGGGGTATTGGAATTCCTGCCCTCACTTAAACCAAATAGCCTCTCCGGGAAAATAAGATTTATCTCCAATGAAAAATTAGAAATCGAAGAGATTAAAATATTCAAGGCAAAGGTAGAAAAACTAAAGATTAACGGCTCTATCGGGTTATTAGCCAAAAGGTGTGATGTCCGATTTAGTATGGAGAGGTCTGATTTAGAACTACTACCCTTATGGTTTAGCGAGGTGAAAAAGGCAGAGGGTAAAGTAGATGGTTGGTTGCACATAACCGGTTCTTTTGACGAACCACAATTTAATGGTAGTTTGATGGTAACCGATGGTGAATTAACGACATCTGTGTTTGGCAAAAAGGTTACCGAATTACAGGGGCAAATTCGGATTGTTAATAATTGGTTTATGAGTAATCTTCTCACGGCAAAGGTAGGTAAAGGTGTTTTAGTTATGAAAAGTAATGCACCCTGGACATTGAAGGATATAGATATTGAGTTAAAAAGCTCGCATAAGCCTATTCCGATAAGCATACCTGGTTTTTTAGAAGGGGGTATCGAAATAGATATACAGATTAAAGGAAATATTACCTCACCTATAGGCAGTGGGAGGATAAATGTGGTCAATGCCGAATTTACCTATCCACCTAAAACAAAAGATATTGGCGGTAGCGGTAGAATCAAATGGGAAAACCTTATGATTACTGCGGATAAGAATGTCAGGTATTACAACGAGTATGTTGATGTGAAAATAAAGCGAAAAGGGGGTTGGCTTAAGATTTCAACACCAGGGGATGAGGTTCAGGCAAGTGGTATTATTTATGCTCAAGGAGGTGGCTGGATAAATTACCTTGGTCAAAACTTTACTATAAAAAGGGCATCTCTGGAATTTAGAGAATCTAATTTTATGCCTTATCTTTCCGGTTATGCGACTGCAATATTAGAAAAAAGACGACTTGCCTTAACTTACGAAGGGTATCTTGGTGAGGGGAAACCTGTACTGACGGCTTTTGGGGGTTATCCGCCAATGAATGAAGAACAAATAGTCAACGTCTTGCTTGCTGGAAAAACTGAATATGCCGATTTGAATACAAGAGATAAAGATACTATTTTAAAATTAGGGTTTGGACAGGTAGTGGGTAAGGAAATAGCCTTTAGTGTATTAATGCCTATTGAAAAACAGATTGGTCAATTATTAGGAATAGATGTTGAGCTTAAAACCCAGGCATTAGACCGGATGTTTGAAGAATCAATTCAGGAGGATGTTCCTGAAAAGGTTTCAAAGACCTCATCTGTATTTGAAGAGAGCGAATTTAAAATTGGGAGATTTCTTTCTGAAAATTTATATGTCAGTTATCGGGGTATATTAAAACCCTGGGAAGAAGAAGAGTTTGCCCGGCTTAAACTTAAACAAGAATTAGAATTGGAATATTACCTCTCAGGGAATACCTCATTAAAATATAAATGGACACCTGAAGGTGTTTGGCGAAAAGGTGATGAACATGAGGTAATGCTCGAACGAGAAGTAAGATTTTAAGTAAGTATTTAGGTAATCCATCAGTTATCAGTTGAAAAAGGTTCAAGGCTCAAGGTTAAGGTTAAGGGGTTTGCTCCTCAATCTCAACCTTAACCTTAACCTTTGCACCTTGAACCTATTGATAACTAACCTACTTCACAACTGATAACTGAGGGATTACCCACACTCCAAAAAAACTCTTGACAAAGGTAGCTGTAATATGATAAAGTTAAATGTATTATGAGTGGACTCGAAATAACATATTATATGTTTGCTAAACCAAAGATAGGTATAAGGGCTTTTCAGGAGAGGCAACCGGTAGGCTTTGCCTTTCTGATTGTTCTTTTGGCTGCCATCAGTACCAATGTAGCCGGGGTATTACTTACCTCTATGAATCTAAATACAGCTAAAATTATTTTATCATTTGGATTGGTATCAAGACTTATTTTCATTATGGGTATCTGGATAATTGGAACCGCAATCATCCATTTATTTGCCGAATGGCTTGATGGGGAAGGTAAAGTGACTACCCTTTTTACTGCCTTAGGATTTTGTTTTTTACCGGCTATATTATCCACACCTTTTGTTTTGTTAATCCAAAACTCAGGCTCAATAAAATTATTACTTTATCTCCTTTTTAATCTAATCATACTTTTCTGGATGGTGGAATTACAAATTATATCGGTTAAAGAGATTTATCATGTATCAAGTTTCAGGGCAGTGATGGTATTATCCACACCGGCTGTTCTATGTGTTATTGCTATTATCAGTCTTCTCGTCATAGCGTTCTTGATGGCTTTTTCATTCACATCATCCCTTTTCAAAAGCCTTCCTTTTTTCCGTTGATTACAAGACTTAAGAGATAGGAGGAGATAGGGACACATCTGTGATTCGTCAGCCGATAAAACTTATCTACCGTTCCCCTGTAACAGGCGATGTAATAATCTTTAACCATAGCCTTGATTAAAGAGGATGGTCTTCTGAAAGGAGAAGGATATGGATAAAAAAGAAAGGATTGAATATTGGTTGAATTCTGCAGCACATGACTTTGATGTGGCTGAGACACTTTTTGATAACAAGAAATATGACTGGTGTTTATTTATTGGGCATCTTGTGATAGAAAAGGTGTTAAAGGCATTCTATTCAAGGGATACAAGTGAATCACCGCCGTTGATTCATAATCTTGTAAGACTGGCAGAAAATACAACTTTATCTTTATCAGATGAACAGAAACAATTATTAGGAGAGATAAATCGCTTTAATATTGAGATAAGGTACCCTGACTACAAACATGTTATTTACAAACTCTGCACAAAAGAATTCACAGGGGAATATTTTACAAAGATAAAGGAGCTATATAAATGGCTACTGTCACAGATGAAGCAATAGAAGTTTTAAAAAAATTCCTTAAAATGGTAGAGTCTGCCGATATTGGGATTGAAAGGGTCATATTGTTTGGTTCTTATGCAAAAGGGTATGCTGGAAAATGGAGCGATATAGATGTTGCTCTAGTCTCTTCTAATTTTTCAGGAATACCTTTTTATGACAGCAAAATGCTAAATCCTTTTTTATTAAAGATTGACTCCAGAATTGAATTGCATCCTTTCAGACCTGAAGATTTTACTGAAGGAAACGATTTTGTTAGAGAGATAATAAAAACAGGCATGGAGATTAAGGCTTAACTGTTATTTATGGAGGGGATAAAGAACACGGTTAAAGGAGATATTATATAAGTAGTTTGGCTGGCGATGCTAATGAAATTAGTTATGCTATTCGGGGACATTGGGGGATAGAAAATTCTGTTCACTTTTGTTCTGGATGTTGCATTTCGAGAAGAGGAAAGCTGTATTCGTATTTGCAGAAAGTTTTCGAGCTGTGCAACCAATCTTTTTATTGGAAACCGCTAAAGCGGTTAGTCCTGTGTGTTAATGTTCGTGTCACCCTGATAAATCAGGGTGTTAAACTCAATAAGGGTGAGAATAACACCCCGATTCATCGGGGTGAACCAAGAAATAATGGAAGAAAATAACCGCTTTAGCGGTTTATAAGGTACTTGATTGCACAGGTTGAAAGTTTTTGATTACATAATCGGAGGACTCCTCTCTAATGAAAAAACTTGCCATCTTAATCCTGTCGATTTTATTTATCGTCTGGATAGGTATCGTGTTATATCCTTATTTCAAGGTGCATTATTCTTACCTGGTATTATTTTTAAGTAAAAATCTTCCTTTTGATAAATTATATTATTTCTTCTTCTTATCTTTATTCAATTATGCCTTAGGAAGAATGATATTTCGCCTGTTTAGATTTCAATTTCACTCTCTCTTGGAGGAATTTGTCTTTGCCAGCGGGATAGGATGGATGATGTATGCCTATGGGCCGATGATTATGTTTCCGTTTTGGAAATATAATTGGATACCGGTGCTTATTGTATTTTTATTCTTTATCAGGGAATTAATTTT
Source organism: bacterium (assembly GCA_030018635.1). Taxonomy (GTDB): domain Bacteria; phylum UBA9089; class CG2-30-40-21; order CG2-30-40-21; family SBAY01; genus SBAY01. The sequence goes on along the minus strand of JASEHU010000049.1, from coordinate 3,537 downwards.
AATAGTCAGAATTTTCCTGTCCAGGATAAAATTCTCAAGCTTAAAATTCACCCCATTTAATATTATCTTATGGTATTTATTAGCCGTAACCGTGTTTTTTACCTTTAGTCTGGCCATATCACCCATTACCTTTGAGAAGAATGAATTAATATCCCTCCCTCGTTTAATAGAAATGCCAATGTGGTCAGGGAATGTGATGTTCTGTAAGTTATTTCATTTTTATTTTGGCATTTTAACTATTCTGGGTATGTTTGCTTTGAGCAAAAGGCACTTTAATCGAGAATCAGGAATCGAAAATCGAAAATCGAAAATCGAAAATTCTAAAAGTGGACTTCTGGCAATTTGTATATTTTACATCAGCAGTTTGGTCATTTTTTTATCAGGGACAGCCAGAGCTGAATTAGGACTGACATTTTACGAATTATTAACGGTTTATTCCTTGTTATGTTGGGTAACCTCTAATAAAATATCCTGGTTTGTGCTTCAAGCATTTTGCCTGGGATTTGCATTAGTAAATAATTATCAGGCACTTTATTGTTTAATTGGGATTATGCCTGTTATTTTCTATCATTGTCTATTCGTAAATATTGTCAAGGTGTTACCAAAACGGGTTTTAAGGTTTATAGGTTTAGTAGGGTTATTTTCCCTTATTGTTTTGCCCTGGTATATTTTGGCTCTTTATGAGACAGGGACATTCAATAAAATAGAAAATCCTGTCTTTTCGCCAATTTATCTTTTATGTTTGCCTCTTGTTATTTTTATCCTGAAAGAGACATTGACAACCAAATATCTTTCTATTTACATCGTTATTCAATTCATAGTCTGGTTTTATATAAAAATCGAGGTTTTGCCTGTAGTTATGTTATCGGCTATCCTTCTGTCGCACCTTATTTACAATCTCAAATATACCCTATTAAAAAAGGTAATATTGTCTGTGATTACTCTGGTTTTTATCCTTACGCTTGGTTATGAGGGATATGTATTTTTTAATTATCGTGCCCCATTAAAATTTATCTATGGATTAGAAAAAGCAGAGGATTATGTTACCAGAAATATTAAGATAGGCTTTTTCCCTGATATACCAGTGAGAAAATAAGAGATAGAGAAGAACTTTTGGAAGATTGGCGGTCAGGTGCAGCGATTGGTTAGACAAAAGATTCACTCCGCCGTCTCATTACAAGACGGAGAACTAACTTTAGACCAGTTCTCGTAATAATTTTTCATATTCAGAATGAGTCCCAATCCAAAACCAGATTAAGCCCTCATTTATTTCTACTGCCAGGGTTCGATACTTTCTACCTACTCTGGCTGACCAATACTTACCGACTTTTTTGAGATGTAAAGAAGGATGATTGGAATTAATCTTGAGAATCTCAAAATTTTTATCTGCCAAATTCTGAACAGATAATGGTAGTTGTTCATAACAAGTCCAAAATGACGGATTAGCAAAGTATTTCATAACTCTTTGCACTTCCCGGCTCGAAAGTCCGATATGGCTTCATTAGCTAATTTCTCAAGTCTTCCCGACTGGACATCTTCTTCAAACTGGTTATCCCACATCTTCGATTCGAAATCTTCAAGCCATTTACTTAAAATTCCAAAATCATCTTCAGGTAGTTGAGTAATGGCTTTTTCAATTTCTTGTACTGTACTCATTTTTGCACCTCATCTTTTTATAGGGCTAACGATTGAGCTCAGCCGCCGCCTTTGGCGGTCGGCTACAGCAAGTTGTTAGGCAACATTTCTTTAATCAGACATGCAAATAGTTGTTCAAATTGCTGTGATGGAATGCCCTGATAGTCCCATGGGTTATCATATTTTACATAAGGGTCAGTAGGATTATAATTTGCCCATACCAAGGTTCCATCCTGAAGCTCAAATGTAATGGTATATGGACCCAAACATTTACATACTGGTTCATGTTGTTCGAAACTAAGAGTAGTTACTATCTTATGAATGATAGCTTCATCAGTGACCTCGATAATCTTAGGTGTCTCCCAACCTACCTTGATGATTATCTTACGTGCTCCGTCTATTTGGTGCTGGAGGTAGTATTGTTGTTCTTTGGTCGAAGTGATAAGACCTGACCGATCTTGTTGACGACCCCGCAACATAAAATCAGCAATCGCTACAACGATAAGTATAATAAGTATAATCAGAAATACTTTCTGTCTTTTCTTCATTGAAGTTGTTATCTGGGGACACAATACCTATTTTTTAGGTTTGCGACCCGCTTTTTGAGGACGAAGTACGCAACTAAGCATTACTTCCAGTCTATTTATAAATGATTCATCACCCAGTGGACAACCTGTTCCCTCATGAAACATGAGACAGGATTTGTTCCACATCCTCTTTTCTCATTTCTTATTGCAAAAATCCCTTCCAATCTCCTGCCATCTCAAGCAGTGGCAGAACTCGTACTAATCAGTCATCCTTTCCATTTATGTAATCCAAGCCCTGTTTAGATTTTACCACCTTTCTTCCTTTTTGCCAAGTATTAATTAGTATTGTGTCCCCAGATTATCCCAGATTATTCCCGATTAGCGATGATTTGGCCTTACCGGGCTACTGCTGTAACTTTGCTATCCTTGAAGTTGCGTGTGTAAGATGCCTGCAGAATTTCGTAGCGACCGCTATTGCGTAATTCGCATTGGAGTGTCTGGTAGCGTTGACAAAGCTTCCAGAGGTCATGACTACACTCCGCCGAAATCTCATGGCGAGCATCCCGCACCTCCGCAACAAGCATATCCTGATCCATCATTCACCTCCCAGGAGATTTAGAGGCGTCACTATAGCAGGCGTGAACAGTCCCATCATTGCGTTTGTGCGCCTAATATGTTCCATCTTGTTCTCATTCGCAAGATTGTTGCAGTTCCAGGTCAGCAATATGTCTATCTTGTGATAATCTGCAATCGCAAGATGTAACGCATCGCCGACTGGGTCAGCAGGCATGACGTAGTTCCTGATGTATACTTCTGCAACCTCGATAACCTCGCGAGTTACTTCCAAAAGCAAAATACCATCGAGCAATAAAATTTTCTCTGCCTGATTTGGGTGTGGTTTCTTCCAGAGTTCATCGAGAACAGCAACACTGGCGCATAGCCGGTAGTTACTGCGAAGTCCGTCCCACCATTGTCGTGTCCAGTGCTGCCGTGCAACCATCTCCGGCTCAGGCCTGTTGTCGTAGTAGCTGCTGGGAATAGTTGTCTCTATATAAATGCTATGCATGCGGTTGGCCTCCTATACTCCTTCTTTGCCACTTCTTCTCCCACTTCTTCTGCAGGCTAACGATAAAATAAGCGGTGAGCGAAGCGAATCCGCTTCATTGACTTGTTAGGTAAAAGATTCACTCCGCATTTTTACCTTCGTTCCCTATCTTCCCCAGGGAAAATGGCGAACGGTACGCTTAAACAGGTCAGAGCGCTACGGATAGTCCGCATTACTGTACAAGGCAAGATTTGACGCTTCGGAACGAAGACCTGGAACCGATACTTAATCTTGAATCTGTACCGTTCACCAATTCTCTTGCTTTAATTC
>JASEHU010000048.1:3410-10975 GCA_030018635.1 bacterium | reverse complement strand
TTCTCCCTATTCTCCACTTCTCATTGCTTACACATTTTCATAATGAGAATTGCTGATACGGCACTAACTGCACCGTTTTCGAGCCTGGAGGTAGGCAGAGGTCTATTAACCAATTTGGGTTTTTGCGGTATCTACTGTGGATACGCTCATCATAATTTAAGGTAATGGTATTGCGGTAGATTAATGTCTCGTCTTTGGAGACGATGGCTCCATTAAAATGCACCCCATTGCCTAATCTCCCCGCACAGGCATGATTGGTATAAATTACACATTCAATCTTATTGATTCGATTGGTAGCCAGATCACCAAATTCATCGGTATTTGGAGGTAGTCGAGCAAAGTTAGTAATTGGTACTTGAGTTTGGATATCTGTCCAGTTGTATTTATCGTCGAATAATCCATCTTTATCAAGGTCTTCTGTATTTGCCTGAAAGATACCATCATTTTCGGTTGGGTCTGTCCAGTAGCCTTGAGGATGTTCCTCGTCAATTATCCAGACATTGGTATCTGGAATCCCATCCGCACCTACATCCTCACTACCCATATTAAAGAGCCAATAATTAGAATACCATTTGTCATTTCCATAATACCCAAAATATGGGTCTTTGGTGTAATCACCGATAATTACATTTTCTCGTGCAGCCAGACCGATAATATCCTTGTCTTTATTTGCCTCCACCCATCTGTCCACGACCTCAGGGTCATCAGAGGCAGGGCGAGGGGAGGAAGGGGCATGTTTATAATTTATGTCACTGGTAATGTAGATGTTTCTACCGGCATAAATAGTTCCAGTTCCCTGTATTGTGCCTTTTATGACCACATCACCTATTATGACTACGGGCCCGTGTATTTCAATGGGGTTGGAGGGGCTGCCTTCAAGGATGATATTACCTGATTCCCCTTGCTCATCTCCAAAAACCTTATCAATCACCAGGGTATCTCCTATTTTGATAAAACTATTTTTTTCAAAGGCTAATTCTTTGTAATAATCAAGTGTTTGAAGGTTGGGCATTTCTAATTTCTTTACCCCTTGATAGGTTTCATAAGATTGGCCAGGTGGTGTTTTCCATGTTCCACGAATTTCGCCTGAGGCATAGACATCACCAGCAACCCCTGGCTCATCTCTAAAATCAAAATCACCATTTGAGCGAATATCGCCATTGGCGGTTATACCTCTTCCATAGAACCAACCCCAATTGTTAAGAAAATAGACATAGTCAAAGACATAGGAAGGGGAATAAGGAATAGAGATAGCGGCTGCCTGAGCTGTAACAGCTACCGTTCCTATCCCTAAAACCCTGGCAAATACTGTTGTTATCTCTCTGGTAACTCTTATGCTTGTCTTTGTGCCCTCTATTGTAATTTCCGGAATTTCCTGCGTATTATTAATTTCGAGGCCATTATCTCGAGCTAATCTAATTGCCTCAGTTGTTGCTGAACCAGGGCTTTCCGGTAGTTGCCAGGCACCGGCTAACACGGCGGCATCTAAGGCATTTTGTAGTTGTGTCCGAAAAAGATAGACCCTACCTACATCCACCGATAACGCCGCTACCCCTAAAAAAAATGGTATAAATAGGGCTACGAATATGACTACCTGGCCTCTTTCTCTTTTTAACATCTTTCCTCCTTCTACCAACGATTAATTAGGCTCCTTCAGTCCCAAATACTTTCTAATATGTTTCACCAAATTATTATCAATCTCTGTGTGTCTTGGAATGGGTTGTTTCCGTCCAGTAGCAAGGTTCATGTAAAGATCGTGATTAGCCCCTGGCCTCAAGAAAACACAACCATCTTTTATGAGTGAACGAACAAATTCTTTTCGTTTCATACAGCAATTTCTCTCATTTGATATCTTTCTGGAACCTCATCCATAACCATCAAGAAATACGCATCTTTAATATTTTCTTCTAACTCCTCAAGAGTTTCTCCCTGTGTCATAATTTCTGGGTGTTCAAGAAGTTTCCCAAGCCAAAAACTTTCTCCCCTCCAGTAAATCATATTCATTTTTATATTCATGGTTATTCCTCCTGTCTTCTGAAATTCAGTAGGCAGTAAAAAAGTCTTCCCCCACCTGCTTCTTGCCTTATCAGCGTTCTATCCGCATAGTAGTTGTCGCCGTCATCGTTAAATTAATTGGCTTACCAAAATATGGAAGTGAAATCTCATTTGAACCTCTTTTTATAGATACCCGATATGGGATGGAAACGGTAATAGTTCCTCCTTGTTGGCGGTCAGCCGCGACAGGTAAAATACTAATCCTTGAAATTGTCCCTGTTAAAAAATGGGTATTCGCTAGCCAGGAGGGATTGGTCATAATATCCGCCGTTATTTCGTTGTCAGTTTTACTCCCCAGTGCTACTGCCCTGGCGGCTTCACGAGATAGTTGGGTAACAATGAGATAATTATGCAACACGAGACTAACCTCGATAGTAAGGAGAGCGACCAGCAATAAAAGTGGTAAAAGTAGGGCAAATTCAACGGTTGATTGCCCTTTTTCCCTTCCCTTTTCCATCTTCATCTTCCTCCCAATTAGCAGGTTTTGTCTACTATTTTTAGTAAGCGGATTTAGCGGATTAAGCAGATAATTAAAGATAAAAATCCGCTTAATCCGCTTAATCCGATTACTAAAATTTTTCCCTAACCTTGAGGAATGCCTCCACCACTATAGGGTCAAATTGTTTGCCGGCATTTTGTTTTAATTCCAAAATAGCCTCATCCACAGATTTTGCCTTTCTATACGCCCTATCAGAAATCATAGCATCAAAGGAATCTGCTACGGCTATGATTCGTGCCCCTAACGGAATATCCTCCATCGTTAATCCTTGAGGATAGCCATTGCCATCATATCGCTCATGGTGATGCTCGATAAAAGGAATTCCAGGCTCTAAAAATCCTAATGGTTTTAATATTTCTGCACCCCTTGTTGGATGTAATTTTATCTCATCCCATTCTTCCTGAGTCAATTCTTCTATCTTATTAAGGATATAATCACGGATACCAATCTTACCAATATCGTGTAATTGACAGGCATAACGGATTAATTCCTGCTCATGTTCAAGGAGACTTAATTCCTTAGCAATACTTACCGCAAAATCGGTTACCCTGTCTGAATGTCCCCTGGTATAGCAGTCTTTTGCCTCAATAGTGCTTACAAGTGCGGCCATCGTCCCTAAGTAAAGGGCTTGTAAGCTCTTATTTAACATAAGAACCTCTTCTATCTTTTGATTCAAATCGATATTCTTTTTAGTTAAATTATGAATCAGTTCTTTATTCTTTGCCTCTAATCGTTGGTGTTGTATCCCCCTTTTAATAGTTACCTTTACCTTTTCCATATCAAGGGGCTTTGCTAAGTAATCATAGGCATCATACCTGAGAGCTTCAATGGCTACCTCTATGGAACCATGACCAGTAATTATAATTACTATGATACTCGGGTCATCCTGTTTAATAGCCTTTAAAATCTCCAAACCGTTCATATCGGGAAGTTTTATATCCAGAAGCACAACATTAAACAAGCCTTCTTTGATTCGGGATAAGGCATCGGTCCCGGTTTGTGCAGTAATTATCCGGTAACCTTCATTTTTTAAACCCATAGAAAGGATGGTACATATATCCTGATTATCATCAACAAGTAGAATACTTCCTTTTTTTAAAATCTCATCTTGTGGGCTAAACTCCTTTTCTTCTTCGTGCCTTTTGTCCACGATATAATTTGAGCCAAAAAAGGTTTTGGCATATTCCTTTAATTCACTACCTATGGTTGAAACCTCGGCTAAATGGGTTAGATTCCTTTTTTTATTCGTTACCACACCTATAGAAATGGTCATAATTGGGAATTCTTCTCTTTCCCCTTTCCGATTAAGGCTAACAATAAATCCCTCTTGCCGCTCTTCTTCTGAGTATAAACCAGGAATCATCTTATTAAATTCGTTAATAATTTCCCGGCAAATAGCCTCAACCCTGTCCGGATGTGTAATGACGACAAAATCATCCCCGCCGATATGGCCAATAAAGTCTTCTTCAACACCAATTTTATGAATCGTATTTATAATCACTCCTGCGGTTAATTTTATGGCTTCATCCCCTTTATCAAAACCACAATGGTCGTTAAATGCCTTGAAATTATCCAGGTCTATAAAGCAGGCAGCAAAGGGATTTTTTTGCTCAATACGCTGATTTATTTCCTCACGGATAGAATTATTTCCAGGGAGTTTAGTGAGTGGGTTAGCATCTATGCCCAGATAGGTGCGCTTGATAATACCTCCAATAATAGCCACCAGTTCTTCGATATCAAATGGCTTAATGAGATATTCATCAATCCCGATGCGCCATCCTTCAATCTCATCCGCTATTTCCCCTTTACCTGAAAGCATAATTATAGGCAGGTGTTTAAGGGTAGGGTTTTTCCTTATCCGTCTACAAACCTCATACCCATCCATCTCAGGCATCATAATATCCAGGATAATGAGGTGCGGGATTTCTTCTTTTAATTTCTCTAATCCCTCTTTGCCACTCATGGCTAAGGTTACTTCATATTCTCGAGAGACTAATATGTTTTTCAGCACTTTTAATATCGAAATATCATCGTCTATGACTAAGACATGTAACTTCTTGTCCATCTTGTTATACTCCCCAAAATTCGGTAATCGGTAATCGGTAATCAGTAATCAGTAATCAGTAATCAGTAATCAGTAATCAGGTAATCAGTAATCAGGTAATCGGTATACTGATTACCTGATTTTCTCACCTGATAACCGATAACCGATTACCTGATTACCGATTACCTTTTATCTCCTATACGCCGGATTTAATGCCCGAGGTTGAATTCTGGTTTTAAATGTAGCCGTGTCATAGGTAACCGTTCGGGAGGCACTCTGACCAATACCACCTTTTTTCTCAGTGCTCACTGTTCCTTGAATCTCAATAAGCCCAATTGAAGGGAGTTGAGTATATGTCCCATACGGAATTATGGTCGTCGAATCTGTGCCATAATAGGTCAAGGTAAAGGTAGCTACATTCTCAGCGATAACCGAGGGACCTAAATGACGGGAGGCAGGGGCGGTATCATTTATCTTTCGGATTATTGTATTTGTTTCTGGAAGATACTCATAACTAATGACCGCTGAACTGATAAAATTATTTGAATTTTGGACATCGGTTACACCATCACCATCTGTATCTCCCGGGACCGATTCAAGTTTGCCATTAGGACCCGGGGTAATTAAGATTGCCCCTCTGCCAGCCGTATTACCAACAGCAATCACCGGGACATCATCTCCCCTGTCTCTGGTATTGCATACGGCATTACTATCTGTGATAATTACCGCATCCCCTCCTCCTGCCATAAACCCACCACGGGCATAATCATCCGAACTATCTCTTTCCGCAGCGGTTAATGTCCCATCACCATTTATATCACCGGGTATTGACTGAAGGAGGCTATCAGTACCAGGGGTAATTAAGGTTACTCCACTATAATTTTGTAAGGCTATAGTACCTGTAGCTATTGCTTGAATATCGTTTGAGAAGAAATATGTTGAGCAAATGGTATCTGCTCCATTGACGATAGATACGGGACCAACAAATCTAATTTTGTCTTTTAACAGATAAAATAAATTATCAGTTGGGTTAGGTTTGGCATTCAAAATACCGGATAATTCCCGTAATTCACCTTCCATGCCGCGCCAATTGCCTTTCCCACTGACAATCTCCCGGGCCGTATTTTGAACATCAATAATAGATTTTCCTCCTATCCAATGTTGCAATCCTGCCCTAAGGAAGACGAACACTATAATCAGGACTACGGCTAAAACAACCATACTAATCATAGCCTCTATCATTGTGAATCCGTGTTTATTTTTCATTGTATATCATCACCTACGATATAGATTCAGATTCTTGATTCCTTTTGGAAATTAGAAATTGGAAATTGGAAATTAGGTCTTCACTTAACTCATAGACTCGCCTCAATCTCTCTCTCCCCAATTTCTAATTTCAAATTTCACATCCATTTTTTAACCGCAAGATTTCAAACAAGAGTGAACCATCCCTAATTTTCAAATTCCTTTTCTAAATGAAATTCTTCATCACGGCTTAACTGCCGTAATTCAGCATTAAGCAAAGTATTTTGTAGTTCTTCTTCAAAGGCTTGCGGCTGAAGTGCTCGTTTACGCACGAAATAAATATAATCTACAATCTCAACAAGAGGTTCTACCGGCAATCCTTTGATGCCTTCAATAATGAGATGCCGATAAGTTTGTTTTGTCATTATTTTCCTCCATTTTATGAGATTCTAATGGTGTTTTACCTCAAGATATATCCCCTATGTAAGTAAATAGTCTTCTTTTATGCTCGATAGCCTCCATCCAGACCACAGATACGGTTACCCTCAGATAATCCCCTTGTGCCGGGGTAGCGGTTACTTCTTCTGTCGAACCATTAATGCCTTCAATGGTTATTGTCCATGTGCCTTTGCAGCTACCAAGGGTTGTCGTTCCTACGGTAGGAAATGATACCGGTTGGGCGGTTAAAGAGTTATAATCCGCTTGTCGCATCTTTACCTCTTCCAATTTCTGTCGGCATAAATTCATGGCCAGATTGGCATTTCCGGTGGTAACTACATTCAGAGAACCGGTGATAAACATATTGACGACACTTAGTACTCCTACCAGCAGGATCAATACGGCAATTGCCAACTCTATCATAGTCATTCCCGATTCACTTCTTTTCTTCCTCATTTTTAGTTTTCCCCTTAGACATGCTTTTAATCAGTAATCCTATGGTCGCTACCATAACGATAATCATCAATATAAAGGAGAAATTTCTTTGGGTTTTATATTCCTTTTCTGCCTTTTCCTGTTTCTCTGTTTTTTTGACCTTCTCACTTTCTTGTTCAGGGGTAATAACGCCTGGAACGAGACCTTTCCCAATCTCCCCTGTTGGTGCAGGTGTAGAAATAGCCTTTTCTTCTTCTCCTCCTTTCCTTACTTCTTTTTCTTGAGCCGATGGTTTTTCCTCTGCTGTGGCAGGTGTTGGGGGTTGGCTGGCTTTAATGAGTTGTTCCCTTTTGGCCAACTCCTCTTCCTTCTTTTGTTGTTCCTTCTGAAGTTCTCTTATTATTTCTTCTCTTTGATGTTTCATTTCTTCAAACTGTGCCTGGACCTCTTGAGGTGTCATACCTTCTTTAAGAGGGATACCCGTATTTCCTATTGAACTGATGAAAACAATGGAACAACTTATCAAAAATATTGTCCAAGGTTTTAACATTGGCATTTGAGCCGTAACATAAGGGAGAAACACAGGCTCTACCCCCTTTTGAGAGGGGATTATTTTAGAGTATTGTTGCCTAGACATCTTTTTCAACCTCCTTGATAAATTATTCGACCTGTGCAATCGGAAATTTACCTTGAATGTAGAATATTGAATGTAGAATGTAGAATGTAGAAATTGGGGAAAGAGAAGAGACCTAAATTTCTAATTTCCAATTTCTACATTCTACATTCAATATTCTACATTTTACCTGAATTCTTACAAATTGTCAATAAATGTCGATTGCACAGGTCGAA
>JASEHU010000048.1:0-3400 GCA_030018635.1 bacterium | reverse complement strand
TTTTACCTGAATTCTTACAAATTGTCAATAAATGTCGATTGCACAGGTCGAAATTATTTGTAAGCGTTCAGCCGTAGCTATCAGCACTCAGCAAAGATAAAAGACTGATATCTGAGCATTCTCTCTCCACTTTCTATAGTACCTATTAATCTAAACTTTCCAGATCATCTTTTCCTTAAGAGTTCCCTTCATGCAGATTGATATTTCCTGCAATTTAACCAGCATCTTTATCTTCTCTTTAAATTTAATTTTTGCCTGTTTTTTATGGAATTTCTCCTTTTCTGAAAATAATTCCTTCCGACTGATTATTCTGTTTTTGCTTATAACAAATTTTTGTAACCGTTCAGGTAGTGTCCGAAAGGATAATAAGAAATTTCATTGCAAATTGCAAATTTAGCATTTATCATTTCAAATTTGGAAGATAGTATCTTGAGTCGCTATATTTCTTTCCTTAAATTTGCAATGAATTTATCTCCATTTGGACACTCCTAATGGAGATGCTGAACGGTTACCATTAAGTTTGATATTGAGGGAGGAAAAGATTAAGGAGAGTGAGGAGATTCGTGAAGGAGTTATTATTGATTATGGAAAGGATGGAAGGGTTGTTTCTATAGAGATGCTTGATGCTTCTGAAAATGTCGCCGCACCACAAGGCATATATTATGAACTAAAAGAGCCGGGAATGGCTCTTGCTTATGCGTAAGGAAAGATTAACCACGAAGGAAAGTGAATAGTGAAAAGTGAAAAGTGAATAGTAAAAAAGAGTTTTTAGTTTTTCACTTATTAAGAAGAAGGTGTTTTGCTATGAAAAATAACAATAAACTAATCGTCTTCGAAAACAAAAAAATCCGCCGTATTTGGCATAATGACGAATGGTATTTTTCGGTTGTTGATGTTATGGAAGCCCTAACAGATAGTCCTACTCCAAGACAATACTGGGGGAAGGTGAAACAAAGGGAATTTATTGATATTGAGTTGTCCCCAATTTGGATACAACTGAAATTAGAGTCTCCTGACGGTAAAAAATATTTAACTGATTGTGCCAATACCGAGAGTATGTTTCGTATTATTCAGTCAATTCCTTCACCAAAGGCTGAACCATTCAAAAGATGGTTGGCAAAAGTTGGTTATGAAAGGGTGCAGGAAATAGAAAATCCTGAGCTGGCACAAGAGAGGATAAAAGAACTGTACGAAAAAAAGGGGTATCCCAGGGACTGGATTGATAAACGGTTGCGGGGTATAGCCATTCGCCAGAATCTAACCGATGAATGGAAAGAAAGAGGGATTGAAAACGAAAGGGATTTTGCAATTTTAACCGCTGAAATTTCCAAAGCGACTTTTGGTATGACTCCACAGGAATACAAAGAACTAAAAGGTCTAACAAAGAAAAATCAGAATCTCAGAGACCACATGACCGATTTTGAACTGATTTTTACCATGCTTGGCGAAAAGGTAACAACGGAAATCTCGCAGAAAGAGAGACCCGAGACTTTTGAAAAGAACAAAAAAGTTGCCCAAAGAGGCGGAGGCGTGGCAGGAAAAGCAAGAAAAGAAACCGAAAAAGAACTTGGCAGAAGCGTGATTTCCAATGAAAATTATCTGGAAAATACGAATAGAACACAAATTTGCACGGATAGGACGGATTAATACGGATGATGAAAAAAGATTAACCACAGAGGGCACAGAGAACACAGAGTTTAGTAGCAAGAATAAAATAGATGCACAAAGGAGTTATAATTTGTTTAAGATTCAAGACCCTCAAGGGAACATTATTACTTTAACCCAAGAGTGCTGGAATGATCATATCTGTATTAATCATACTGAAATGAGACATTTGCTAACTGAGATTAAAAATACTATTGTAAATCCAGATTATATTTATCAAAGTAAATCAAGTAATAAAACTCACTTATATTTTAAAGAATATCGCAATCCAGGACTCAATTGCAATTATCTTCTTGTTGTGATATATAGAAGACCTAATTTACGAAAAGAATATGTACAAAGTGCATACCCTGTAAAAACTCTCAGTAAAGGCGGTGAATTAGAATGGCAGAGGACATAAAAATCTCATATTATAAACCAAGTGATGAGTTAAATATTATTTTTGATGAACCCAGAGATTCTGTTTGTCTTGAGATTTCTGACGAAATATATCTCAGATTAGACCCAAAAACAAACGCTGTACTTGGACTTACAATTCTCAATTTTGAAGAGCGACTCAGGAATAAAACTCAAACTATACCAATCTCAGGACATTTCATGCTTCCAAAGAAAACTAAGGAATTAATTGGAATTTAATTCATATATTGGCTAAGAAACTGTCACAAAATAAGTATTGCAAATTTTAGTAGAATATGAGAAGGAGATGGGTAACCGCTAATGGACGCGAATATGCGCGAATGTAAAGATGAACTGCTTTTTTTAAGAGAGAAAGATATATGCCCCCCAATACGAAAATTTTTTTATTAGCGTCAATCTGCGTTCATTTGCGGTTAATATATACAATCCAATAAAGAACTTGACATAAAAACAATAGCATTTTTAACCCAAAAAGGGAAGAATAAACATTTCTTATGTCAGATTAATTAATGGACTCTATATAATATAAAATGCGAACGAATGATCTTATCAGCAAACATTGAAATGGGTTATAATTATCCATTAAGAATTACAACCCCTATGGAGGTAGAGTATGAAGACAGTAATGATTTCTAACGCTTTGGAAGAAGTCTGGGAATGGAAAAAAAGGGTTCACGAGGAGATGAAGGATTTTTCTATTGAAGAGCGAGCAACAAGTTTTAGGAAGGCCACCGAAGATTTCTGTAAAAAATATGGATTGAAATTCAAAACACTTCATCCGGCAGAGAAAGCAGTATTGGGGTCAGACCTTAAATGTAGAAAGTAGTACCCTTTACATTCATCTTTCAAGGTTTGATTCTGTCAAGTCCGTTCACTGAGCGGTTACTAACAAGACAATAAATTTTTGCCAAAGTTGAGTGAAAAGTGAATAGTGAAAAAGAGTTTTTAGTTTTTCACTATTCACTTTTCACTATTCACTTATTTAGGAGGTGTTTTGTTATGGCTACAGAGAAAACAGAAAAAGGTTCTCTGGACACCAGGGTTCTCTTAGAGGCTCTGGTGAGACTAAAGAATGGTGATTTTACGGTTCGCCTGCCTGTTGACTGGATAGGTGTGGACGGAAAAATCGCCGACGCATTTAATGAGATTGTCTTATTAAATGCTCAAGTAGCTAATGGCTTGAACCGCATTAGCCAGGTAGTTGGGAAAGAGGGTAAGATTAGTCAACGAATGCAGATTGGTGAGGAAAAGGGCGATTGGCGAAAAACGATAGACTCAGTCAATACACTCATTGACGACATGATTCAGCCAACTAAAG
>JASEHU010000047.1 GCA_030018635.1 bacterium | reverse complement strand
CTTGAAAAACCTTATCATTTTAGCCATATGAAAGGTAAGTCCCAAATTTTAAACGCTCTCCATTAAGCCGCTTTGTCCATCACCAAATTTTCATTTGACATTTTCAATCTATCTTTAACAGATAAATCACTACAACTTGCTCCCCAATCAATCATTACCCACTCTATCCATCCAAGTTCCATGTCCAATCACGAATTTCCGGCATATCCTCACCGTATTTGACAATATACTCCTTATGCTGAATAAGTTTATCCCGAATAAGTTGTTTGGTATAGGCGGCGATATACCCAAGTCCAGGCACCCTATCAATAACATCAGCTACCAGATGAAAGCGGTCAAGGTCGTTACGAACAGCCATATCAAAAGGTGTTGTCGTTGTTCCTTCTTCCTTATAGCCTCGCACATGGAGATTTTTGTGATTTGTCCGGCGGTAGGTCAGGCGGTGTATCAGCCAGGGATAGCCGTGGTAGGCAAAGATAATCGGCTTGTCGGTGGTGAAGAGGGTATCAAAATCCTTATCTGATAACCCATCTGGGTGTTCCTCTTCTGGTTGCAGTGTCATCAGGTCAACGATATTGATGACTCGGATTTTCAATGCCGGCACCTGCTGACGCAACAAATCGACTGCGGCCAGGGTTTCCAGGGTAGGTACATCACCGGCACAAGCCAGAACAACATCAGGTTCAACACCTCTGTCATTACTTGCCCATTCCCAGATACCAATCCCAGCAGTGCAATGTTTGATAGCCGAATCCATATTAAGCCATTCTGGTTCTGGATGTTTGCCGGCAACAATGACATTGATAAAATTGCGGCTACGCAAACATTTATCCGCGATAAAAAGGAGTGTATTGGCATCAGGTGGCAGATAGACCCGAATAATATCCGCCTTTTTATTGACCACATGGTCGATAAAGCCGGGGTCCTGATGGCTAAAGCCGTTATTGTCCTGTCGCCAGACATGGGAGGTGAGCAGATAGTTGAGTGAGGCAATCGGTCTGCGCCAGGCGACTTCTTTCCCGGCTACTTTAAGCCATTTGGCATGCTGGTTAAACATCGAGTCAACAATATGAATAAATGCCTCATAGCAAGAAAAAAAACCATGTCGCCCGGTAAGAAGATAGCCTTCTAACCAGCCCTGGCAGGTATGTTCACTCAAGATTTCCATCACCCTACCATCAGTCGAGAGGTGGTCATCCTCAGGAATAGTTTTTTCCAGCCAGGTGCGGTTAGTTACCTCAAAGATGGCGTCAAGGCGGTTGGAGGCAGTTTCATCCGGCCCAAAAACCCTGAAATTTCGGCTCGCCATATTTAGTTTCATGACATCCCGCAGAAATCGTCCCAGAACACGGGTAGCCTCACTAAACGCCTTGCCTGGTGCAGGCACTTCAACCGCATAATCCCTGAAGTCAGGCATCTTCAGGTCTTTTAGCAAAATACCACCGTTGGTATGTGGGTTTGCTCCCATTCGCCGCTCGCCGGTGGGGGAAAGTTTAGCCAGTTCTGAAATAAGCCGACCGTTTTCATCAAAAAGTTCTTCCGGCTTATAACCCTTCATCCATTCTTCAAGCAATTTTATATGTCCGGGATTCTTTTCCATCTCAGCAAAAGGCACCTGGTGTGAGCGCCAGAAATCCTCTGTTTTTAAACCGTCAACCTCTTTTGGTCCGGTCCAGCCTTTGGGTGTGCGCAGGATAATCATAGGCCACTGTGGACGATTAGCCATACCGGTAGAGCGGGCATCATTCTGGACAGTCTTGATTTCATTGATGACGGTTTCGAGGGTTGAGGCCATTAACCGGTGCATGGTGAAAGGCTCAGAACCTTCAACAAAATAGGGCTTGTAACCGTATCCGGCAAACAGGTCATTGAGCTCTTCATGGCTGATTCGGGCCAGCACGGTCGGATTGGCAATCTTGTAACCGTTCAGGTGAAGGATGGGCAGGACGGCTCCATCGCGGACTGGATTGAGAAATTTGTTCGAATGCCAGGCCGTGGCCAGGGGACCTGTTTCGGCTTCGCCGTCGCCTACTACGCAGGTGACAATAAGATCGGGATTGTCGAAGGCCGCCCCGTAGGCATGAGAAAGGGCGTAACCCAGCTCTCCGCCTTCGTGGATAGAACCCGGTGTTTCAGAACCGGTATGACTTGAGATACCGCCCGGAAATGAAAATTGTTTAAATAATCGTTTCATTCCTTCTGCATCTTGAGAAATATGCGGGTATACCTCGCTGTAAGTTCCTTCAAGATAGACATTGGACACTATGGCCGGTCCTCCATGCCCGGGACCGGTGATATAAATCATGTTAAGTTGATGTGCCTTAATTACCCGGTTAAGATGGACATAAATAAAATTCAATCCTGGGGTCGTGCCCCAGTGTCCAAGTAACCGTCGTTTGATATGTTCCAGTTTAAGTGGCTCTTTCAATAATGGGTTATCACAAAGATAGATTTGTCCCACTGCCAGATAATTTGCCGCCCGCCAGTAGCCGTCTATCTCCTTTAACTCTTCATTAGAAATTATTTGTGACATATTAGATTACCTCCTCGTATAATTAAAAATTATGAATTATGAATTAAAAATCATAAATTGTTTTCTCTTTTCTCAATTTTTAATTCATAATTATTTACCTCTTTCTTTCAGTCTGGCGCGTGTCATTCGCTCACGCAAGCCACCTTGTTCAACGAAATTTTTTTCCAATTGTCGTAGTTGGCGGTCAAGCAAATAGTTTGTTACTTTAATCAGTCCGATGATGACATTAACACAAATGGTCGCATCAGGATGTTCGATTCCCTTTTTGAAAGTTTCGTAACTGGTGTTGGGCTGTCGGTTTAATTCCCGCAGCCGTTTCGTATAGGGATGCTCCTTTACCCATTCTTCGAGCCCACGGATTCTCAAAAAATCACGGTAATCGGCCAACAGTTCCTCCAGACTGGCACGAGCTACATTGGTCAGTTTGATTTCACCCTCTTTGGATGTGCCGGAAACCTGGCTGCCCTCGATAATGTTCTGTTTTCCAGAACGAGCAGCCTGTACCATCTGGTCGTAGGTACGATCGTATTTTTTGAGAAAACGTGCGCAGAAATAAACGGTTGCATCATATACTATTTCGGCCTTCTGGTAAGAGAGCAGGTTCTTGTAGCCTCCGTGTGGTGGAATAAAACGCTCAGTCATAAACACCTCTCTTTTCAGAAAAGGACGAAAAAGACTTAAAGGATGAAAAGACTATCCTCAAAAAGGATTCTATCCACCTAAAGGTATTGCCGATTTTGATCATTTTAGTCTTTTTGGTCCTTTTCTCTCTATATTACCTCCTGAACTCTAATTGCTTCACGAGCCATGGCATAAGCCTCATCTACCGGAATAACCCAGACCTCTATTTTGCTTTTTGGTGAGCTGAGGCAACCTTCTTTTCCAATTATACCATAATTGGCTTGATTGTCAAGAATTATTCCCAGCCACTCCATATCTTCAAGAATAAGCCTTCGCACCTCAGGGGCATTTTCACCAATCCCACCTCCAAAAACAATGGCATCTGCGCCCTGAAGCACAGACAGGTAAGCACCGATATGTTTTTTTGCCCGGTAGCAAAAGAGTTTAACGGCCAGTTTGGCTTGCTGGAGATTACTTTTCAACAAAAGCCGCATATCATTACTTATTCCGGAGACGCCTAAAAGACCGGAGGAATGATTGAGTAGTTCCTCGACCTGCTCTATGGATAAGCCACAAGAGCGTTGAAGATAAGGGATTAAACCGGGGTCTATATCCCCACTTCGGGTAGCCATCATCAGTCCTTCAAGTGGCGAGAAACCCATTGAGGTATCAATTGCCTTCCCGTGCTGAACTGCGGTAATAGAACAACCTGCACCAAGCTGTAACGAGATTATCTTACCACCATTTTGTAATTCAGGATGAATCGCCTGCCAACGGCTCCACATAGTCTTATGGGCAATTCCATGAAATCCGTAACGTCGGATATGGTGTTGTGAACATAGAGTTTGAGGAAGGGCATAAATAGTTGCTACTTCAGGCAAGGTGGAGTAAAATGCGGTATCAAAGACGGCTACTTGAGGAATATCCTGGCCAAATATTGCCCGGCATATTTGTATCCATTTCAAGGCAAAAGGATTATGTAATGGAGCAAGGGGAGAAAGACGAGCGATTTCCTCCTCTACCGCTGTATCAATAAGGCAGGACTCAACAAATTTCGTGCCGCCATGAACGACACGATGGGTAATAATAGATACATTCTCCTGACCTTGAATAAATTCCGAAAGCACCGTGGATGAGTTGATTTCTTCAAGTTTATATTTCTTGACGGCAAGCACCTCTACCCCATCCCCTTTTGTGGTAAAGAGGGCAAGACGGAGAGATGAACTTCCGGCGTTAATAGTTAAAATGGTCATTGTTCTGACCTCCGTTTTGCCCGGTTAGTTTAAGATGAATGAGGATACTCCGTTGTGTTGAGAGGTTAACCACGAGCATCTTGCCCCGCCGCCATACCTTCTGGATGGTAGTTTCTGAAACGGAAGTAATAAAATCTCCGGCATTGCCCCTGACTATCCTGGGTAAAATCACCTTCACCCCGACAATCTTTTTCCCGACAATCTGCTTCTGCAAGCCACGGACAATGGTTTCTACCTCTGGTAATTCTGGCATATATCGCTTTCTCCTATATCTCTCGCAAAGTCGCCAAGAAAATTTTATGGTTTTTCCCCTCCTTGCGTCTTTCTCTCTTTGCGTCTTTGTGCCTCTGTGAGAGATTACTTCTTCTCCCGCCCCTCTCTATTATATTATCATAGCATTATATCCATCTATCCGTCAAGACAAATTTGCATTCCTATTGCAAAAAATCTGTAATTGTTCAGTTGTAGGTAAGGGAAAAGGGGAAAGATTAAACTCTTTAATCCTAAATCCTTTTAAAACTGTGCACTTTTAATTCTTAAATGACAATTCAAATAAAAAATGTTGACTTTTAGTTTATTTTGTGGTATTATAGTTTATGAGTGGGGAACATTAAGGATGAAACCAATTTGTATATTTATGCTGATTTTAGGTTTAATTGGCTGTGTTAAAGAAACTCAACCGGTAAAAAAAGAAAAGGTGGAAATTATGGATTTAAAAGGTAAAAAGGTCTTGATGATAATTGCCTCTTCTAATTTCAGGGATGAGGAGTATTTAGTCCCGCAGGGGATTTTTAAATCACAGGGGCTTGAGGTAGTAACTGCCGCTTCTTCTTTAGAGATAAGTCGCGGGGTGCTGGGGGCAAAGGTTAAGCCGGATATTCTAATAACACAAGTTAAGGTGGCAGATTATGAGGCGATTTGTTTTGTGGGAGGTGGTGGTGCAGTTGAGTATTGGGAGAGTAAAACAGCCCATAATATCGCTCAAGAAACAGTTGCTCAAAATAAGATTTTAGCCGCTATATGTATTGCCCCGGTAATACTGGCTAATGCCAATGTCTTGAAAGGTAAAAAGGCAACTGTATTTGCCAGCGAGGCAGGTAAATTAAAGGCAAAAGGGGTAAGTTATACCGGCACTGGGGTAGAAATAGATGGGAATATTATTACGGCAAATGGGCCGCAGGCGGCAGAAAAATTCGCTCAAGCTATTGTCAAACTCCTTAAATAAAAAATGAAATGGATATCAAGTCAATGAAAACTATTCAAATTCAAGATAAGGCAGTTTCAATACCAGATTATTTTAAATTTGAAGAGGGGGTAAAAGATAGCAAAAATGGAAAAATTTAATTATTTGTGGCACTATGATGTACATGAAAGGTTTGGACAATCTCTTCTTTATCTTCAACTTGGATTTTTCCCATTATATAGAAAAAAAGAGGTTCGCAACCAAATTTTAGACTTTTTAGAGAAGAAAAAGATATGTTCTTATTGTTTGTACGAAACTTATGGCCACTATGACTTGTTACTGCGTGTATGGCTCCCTTCTCAATCCCTTATCCACTTTCCAAAAGAATTGCAAGATGGACTGAAAATACTTGGTTGTACTAAAGTAATTCCATTTTTTGTAGAAAAAAACCCACTCCATTGGATGTGGATGGAAGGCAATGATAAAATTTTATCTCCATCTAATATTGATTGTTTATTAGAGGGTACTGTTAATGAAGCTGAGAGTGGCGGCAAACAATCTGTAATAAATGAACTAAAGGAACAGCATATTATTAAAGACTACAGCTCTCATAAGGGAATCAAGTTCTTTATAGTAATTCCACCGCCTAGCGGTGGAGATATTCCTCCCGAATTAGTAGAAGAGAACATTATATCAAAGCTGAAGAATATTTTAATAGAAATTGACGGAATTATTGAACCATCAATCTATGTTGGTAATGGGTTTGCATGGATCCTATTAAAAGGAAAGGTATTATTCGAAAAATATAATGAGTTAAATATGCTTGTTCAAAAAATTCCTGAGGCTGGTGTATTTTGTGTTCGAACATATACCTATTTAGTTGCTGACCCTGACTATACTATTGAAAAAGATAAAATAGGGGTATCTATTCCTATTTCCGCAGAAGATGATATTATCTCCTATATTCAGCGAGAAGAAGACGAAAGGTTTGAAATCAAATCTTCTTTGTCTTTTAATCTCGACCGCTATTTGCGAGATAAAAGCCATACAGTCGACCTTCGAGATGAAAAGACTGCAAAAGATGGGGTTTTGAAGTCAATTGTTGGGTTTTTAAATGCAGAAGGTGGTAAGATACTTATTGGTCTTATTGAGAAGGAAAAGTATGGTGATGTTTTGAAAAAACCAGATAATCTTTTAAGTGGACTTCCAGAGATTGAAGGAAAAGATCGTATTATATTTGGGATAAATAATGAGTATACTCCTGCAGGTTGGGATGGATTTGTGCGACGATTGACAGATCTTATTCGGGCACATATAGGCGAAGATGCCTCAATCATTGTCAGACCTCAAAAATACACATATAAGGATTCTAAAGATCTTTGCTTGATTGATGTGCCAAAGGGAAAAAGATGGTATTATCTTGATGAAAAACAATTTTATGTAAGGCGAGTTGGTTCTACTGAACTATTAGAAGGTCGTTCAATGGATGATTATAAAAAGTGGCATTATAGATGAACTGGAGTTTCGTGAATTTATTCAATAGAATCACGAAAGCACGAAAGGACGAAAGCACGAAAAAAGATATATTCCTTTTCGTATTTTCTTAAATTTCAAGTTTTCGTGTTTATAATTTTTGGCAGATTAGGGTTTAACCTTAACTTATCAATAATTGCTGTCCCGTATATTTTCAAGGGATTTCAACCCACTAAAAATCACGAAAGTCCAGATGAATACTGGAGGGTTAAAATAAAAATGATGAGCAAAATTGAGAAAGAGAAGTTGCTAAAAGATTTCAAGGAGGAGAATTGGTTAATCCTGGAAAAAGAAAGGCATTTTTTAGATTATGAGGTCTTAGAGGCTTGCTTTAATAGATTGCCTTCCGATAAGCACTCAGTGTTTGAAGTAGTATGTAGATCCTCGGAAGAGTACCTTTTATCTATCTATCTTGCACCCAATAATGAAATTGTTAACTTTCCGCTTGATACTGAAATAGTTAGAAAGATATCCTGTCGATTTATACCTACTCAGTTTAAGAGTGGGTTTGTGGGCGAGAATCTGAAATTAGAAGGGTGTAAGGTCCTTGCAGAAGAAGAGAAAATGGAGATTCGATCCATCCTTGAGAGGGAGAATAGAGATTGGCTCAGACAAAAATTTCAAGAGTTGGATGCTGCTTGGATAACAGTAGTTGATGGGGAGGTAAAGACTCACTCATCTGACATCGACCAATATCCTAATGAACTCGATATATTAAAGTTTTGCGGAGATAATGAAGGAAAACTTCCATTTATTTTTGTTAATCCTCGAATTTTGATGATTGAAGAAGGCTCTTCTTGTTGGTCAAAAACAGTTTATCCAGATGATTATTATCCGACTATAACGATTCAAATGGACTCGCCATGTTTGACTAAAAGCCAGAATTTTATTGCTGACTTCGATACAGGCGCTATAGAAATATATATAGATATGGGTCGATTAATATCAGAAGGAGTAACTACTTCACCTTATTCTGGAGATCTTCCTATGAAAAGTGAACACTTAGGTAGAGAATTTTGGTATTATATAAGAAATTTTTCTGTTGGAATAGTTCCAGATAAAGGTACGATTAAAAAAACAAATTTTTCTGTGGTTTGTGTGCGAAACTGGGGAATAAGTCCATTTGTGGAAATAAATGAATCTCGTGGTGCTTTAGTAGGAAGAAGATTATTTCTAAAGCTAAATACAATTATGTTACTTAACTTTGGGAAGCGAAAAATAGAGATTTTAGGTTAGTTAAAAAAGAAATACATAATGTCAACACCGATTAGTCATTCATTAGCGGGAATAAATGTTTATTTATTATCTAAAAAGAAAAATACCATTAATTGGTTACTTATATTATATTGTATAATCGTTTCCAGTCTACCGGATATTGATTTTATTTGTATGACGAATGAAGGGATTAAGTTTGGCAATACTTATCATCATCTGTTTCCCTTTGGTATGGTAATGAACATCAGACATTATGGAAAACAATATCTATCCCGAGCTTGATTAGCATGGGATATGATTTAATTACTATAGGGTTAATTGTAGTTATGATGGTGTTGTTAGGGAGAATTTGGGGATTAAAAAAGAGGGGATGAAATTAATTCTGAATTTTGGATTTTGAAAACCCAAAATCTAAAATCCAAAATAGAAAATAGGGAGGATAAAGAACCATGTTAAAAATGCCAGAATTATTAAAAATGTTAGCTGACCAGCATGCCTCTGATTTATATTTAAAGGTAGCCAGACCACCAATCTTCAGGATTGCCGGGACACTTACGGCAAGTGATTTACCCAAACTTAGTGCTGAAGAGGTGATGAATTTAGTCAATAGTATGATGAATCAGGACCAGATTAAGAAATTCGTAGAGAATCTTGATATAGATTTTTCATATAGTCTGCCTGGTGTAGCCCGCTTCCGGGTAAATGCCTTTAGACAGCGGGGTGTCATAGGTTGTATCATTCGAGCCGTCCCTTATGATATTCCAACGGTTGACCAATTAGGCTTACCCCCGGTTTTGAATGTCTTATGTCAGAAGACACAGGGATTGGTATTAGTCACAGGACCTACCGGAAGTGGAAAATCTACTACATTAGCGGCGCTGGTAGGTTATATCAATAAAAATCGTAATTGTCACATTATTACGATAGAAGACCCAATAGAATTTTTACATCGTGATGAGAAAAGCACGATTGACCAACGAGAATTAGAGGTTGATACTAAAAGTTTCAGAGAGGCATTACGCCGGGCACTTCGTCAGGACCCGGATGTGCTTTTAATCGGTGAGATGCGTGATATGGAGACTATTTCTACGGCATTGTCTGCGGCTGAAACCGGTCATTTAGTCTTCTCCACCTTACATACTAATGATGCTACGCAAACAATTGACCGTATAATTGACATCTATCCACCGGCACAACAAACACAGATTAGAATTCAGTTATCTTTAATCTTACTTGGTGTAGTCTCTCAAAGATTACTTAAAAGAAAAGATGGTAAAGGTAGAATATCCGCAGTAGAGGTAATGATAAATTCACCTTTGATAAAGGATTTGATTGAAAAAGGAAATACCTCCGGTCTCCGAAAGGTAATTGAATCTTCTACTACTTATTGGCAGATGCAGAGTTTAAATCAAGCCATTGCCAGGGTTGTTAATGTTGGTCTGGTGAATATAGAAGAGGCACTTTCGGCTACACCTTATCCTGATGATTTAAGACTCGCCCTTAAAGGCGGTCAGGCTGGCGGTGGAATAGTTATTGGTGGAATGGGAATGGGGGAGTATTAAGAATTTTGGATTTTCGATTTTCGATTTTGGATTTTCGCTTGAGAAGGATTTTCGATTTTGGATTGAGAAGAATTTTGGATTTTCGATTTCTTCAATCCAAAATCGAAAAAGGAGTATCAAATGTACACAGTAACTTTAATTCCAGGAGATGGGATAGGACCAGAAATCACCGAGGCGATGGTGGATGTCCTTTCTGCCACCGGGGTTAAGATTGAATTTGAAAAGGTATTAGCTGGTGAGTCAGCGGTTGAAAAGGGAGAAACACCCTTACCTGCTTTAGTGTTAGATTCAATCAGGAAAAACAAGGTAGCGATAAAAGGTCCTCTGACTACCCCGGTAGGATTTGGATTTAGAAGTGTTAATGTTGCCTTAAGGCAGGAATTAAACCTATATGCGGGTGTTAGACCGGCTGTTTCTTTCCCAGGTAGTCCTACTAAATATGAAAATATTGACCTGGTGATGATTAGAGAAAATACAGAGGGATTATATTCTGGAATTGAACATTTCATTGACCAGGATAAAACGATTGGAGAAAGTATTCGCGTTATTTCAAGAAAAGGCAGTGAGCGAATTGTCAAATTTGCCTTTGAGTATGCGCTATCCCATAATAGAAAAAAGGTTACCTGCATTCATAAAGCTAATATTTTAAAGGTTACCTGCGGTTTATTTTTACAAGTAGCCCGCGAAATTGCAAAAGGATATCCCCAAATAACCTTTGAGGATAAAATCGTTGATAATATGGCTATGCAGTTAGTTAAAAATCCACAGGAATATGATGTTCTGGTAACGACCAATCTCTTTGGTGATGTTCTTTCAGACCTGTGTGCCGGACTAATTGGAGGATTAGGATTAGCCCCTTCGGCTAATATTGGTGAGGAAATAGCCGTTTTTGAACCAGTGCATGGCTCAGCACCTAAATATGCAGGACAGGATAAGGTAAATCCTTGTGCCTGTATCCTCTCAGGGGCAATGATGCTGGAACATCTGGGAGAAAAAGAGGCAGGTAAAAGAATAGTCAAGGCGGTTGCTGATGTAATTAAAGAAGGTAAAACACTTACTTATGACCTTGGTGGCACTGCAAAAACCTCAGAAATAACCCGTGCTATCATTCAAAAAATAATCGGTTAGTTATAGCACCTATTAACCAAAAGTTCTCATCCAAGAAACGAATTTTCGATTGCCGATTTTAGATTGCAAATT
>JASEHU010000046.1 GCA_030018635.1 bacterium | reverse complement strand
ATGTAGAATGTAGAAGTATTAGGATTAGATTAGTATTACTTCTACATTCTACATTTGGTATTTCCATCTCATAAGAACTTTTGACTAATATCTGCTATAGGTAGAGATTTATTGTTTTCTTTACCAATCTCCACCTAATCTCCACTTACTTTCCCACCGTTCACTGAGCGATTACTATCCACCTTGTTGCATTAATTATTATACACTATTTTCCCCTTATTAACAACATAAAAATATTCAGAAATAAAAAAACTTGACAATTTGTGGATATTTATGATATAGTAATTATGGAAATAAGGAAGTGAAATGGAAATTGAAGATATTATCTGATACCATATAGGGAGGAAATAATGGGTGTCCGATTTGTAATTATTGGGATTATATTGGGTTTAATAACCTGTTGGCTGGCATTTTTTTACTTCAAAACAGTGGAAAAGAAACCGGCCATTGTCAAAGAAGAAATCCGTGCCCCAAAGTCTCAAAAAACCAGCGTAGTTTTTGCTGTGGGTGAAATCCCTCCACAAACGGTAATTGACTCCTCTATGGTTACATTAAAGGAATTAGAGCCTGAAACCGTTTCCAGAGAGGCAATTACCTCTTTGTCCGGGGTTGTGGGCAGTATCGCCAAGGTAAATATTTCACCCAACACACCGATTTTATCTTCACAAATCTACTTTGGCGTCGGCAGGCTGGCTTATATTGTCCCACCAGAGCGAAGGGCGATTACTATACTTATTGATAATCCGGGTGCCGTGTCGTATTTAGTTACACCAGGGGATATAGTTGATGTTATTGGTACCTTTGAAACAGATTTTGCCGGCAGACTGATTACCAAAACCATTGTTCAGGACGCCATAGTTTTAGCTACTGGCCAGCAATATTTACCTAAAAAAACCGCGGATGAGGTAGCAAAACCACCTGTATCTTTTGATACCGTAACCTTAGCCGTTTATCCGCGTGATGCAGAAAGATTAGCCTTAGGCTCGGATAAGGCATCCAAACTCAGACTTTCTCTTAGACATCCTGCCTCTAATGAATGGGTTTGGACAGGTGGGGCTACACCTCCTGATGTACTCGGACTGCCAAAGGAAAAGCCTAAAGAAACTGTTTTTGTAAAAACAGGGACTGCTACTATCCCAGAGGTAAAGACAGAGGTTATTAAACATATAGAGGTCTATAAAGGTACTAAAAAAGAAACAGTAGTGTTAGAATGGAGATAAGGAGAGAAAATAAATGCGTGAACTTGAATGGTTAAGTAAACATCCAGAAGAAGAAGCAAAATATCGTGGTGAGTATATAGCTGTAGTAGGTGAGAAGATTGTCGCTCATGGAAAAGACCCAAAAATTGTAATTGAGGAAGCAAAAAGAATTTCAATAAAACCTTTAATTGCTACTGTCCCATTAAGAGAAGGATTAATGATAGTATGAAGACATTTGAATTCTACACTGATAAGGAAATCTCACCAGTATTTGGAAAGATATGGAAACCGTATGCAGAGGTAGAGTTGACAAAGGATGATGAACCGATACCCTATCGAATGTTAGTTGATCCAGGTGCAGATATTACACTGATTAGAAAACTAACTGGTGAATATTTAGGTTTACAGATTGAGAAGGAAGATAAGATATATGAACTTTCAGGTGTAACAGGTGAATCAATCTCTGTAATAATAAAAGAAATCAGAATGAGAATTGGTAATATTGAGTTTCCTTTAAGAGTTGCCTGGTCAATGATAGAAGAAGTTCCATTACTTATTGGAAGACTTGATGTGTTTGATAGATTTGATGTGGAGTTAAGACAAAGAGAAGGAAAAGTTATTTTTAAAGAAGTGGGATAAAATGATGAAAAGATATTTATGGCTGGTTATTTTAGTCCTGGTACCATTTTCTGCCCTGGCAGATGAGTGGGTAATCGAGACAGGCGATTCAATGGTTTTGCAAGTGCCTAACTTAGAAAAAATGGCTATTGGAGACCCAAAAATCGCAGATGTTGTGGTTGTATCTCCCAATGAACTCTTAATTAATGGCATACATGAAGGTAGAACCTCATTACATATCTGGACAAAAAACACGATTAAAAAACATACCATTCAAGTCATAGAAAGAAAATTCCCGCTTCAGGAAATATCTACAGTGAAAGGATTAGAGAATGTTACCGCTTCATTTGTGGGTAAATCATTAGTCTTAAAAGGGGTAGTCAAAAATCAACATGAAAAACAACAGGCAGAAATATTAGCTAATGCATTTAACGATTGGGTGATAAATCTTATTCAGGTAGAAGAACCACTCCAGGTTTTAGTCAATTTACAGGTGATAAATATAAGCTCGAAAGATTGGTTACAATTAGGAAGTGAATTGGAGGGAAATAGTCAAATTGAAGGACGAAAGTATAAAGGAAATACAAGTGGATTTAGAGAGGGATTGAATATTGGTCTAGTCAAAGAGACAAGTTTTTTACCCAATTTTACCCTTAAAATAGAGGCTTTGAAAGAAAAAGGTAAGGCTAAAACCTTATCCTCCCCAAGCCTGCTTACCTTAAGTGGTAAAGAGGCTTATGTGAATGTGGGCGGGAAAATCCCTATTCCAATAACCGTAATCCAAAATCAAACAACAAGTAATGGAGTAGAATGGATTGACTATGGTATCCAACTTAAGATTATTCCTTTAGCGGACTTAGATAATAATATCAACCTGAAGATTAATTCCTCTATTTCAGAACCTGATTGGACCAAGATGGTTAATGGCATACCGGCTATGACTTCAAAAAATGTTCTTACTGAAGTAAATGTTAAAAGTAAGGATACGGTGATTTTAAGTGGCTTGACCGAGGTGAAAAAAAGCACCACCAACAAAAGGGTGCCTGTGCTTGGCAGAATACCTGTTTTAGGGGCATTCTTTTCAAGTAAAACGGTTAAGGAAGATGAGATGGAATTAATTGTCATCATTACCCCTGAAATTGTTACCTCCGGGACATCGGACAAACTCCTGAGCAAAGAAAAGACAAAGGAAAAGTAAGTAGTCAGGTATCAGGTGTCAGGTTAGAGAGAGGAGAAAAGAAATGGGGATTTTCCACCTCTCTCTTTCCTACCTGATACCTGAGTGCTTATAAGGAATAAATATGGCACAAACGATAAAAATATTAATTGCTGAGGCGAATTTAGAGACGAGGGTGGGATTAAAAAAATTATTATTGACTGCACCTGTTTTGCCGGGTAAGGAAATAGAGATAGTTAGTGAGGCAGAAGGTGTTAAGGAGGTAGAGGTCTTAGCCGCAAAGTCATCCCCGGATATTATCCTGATGAGTACGAATTTAAAGGATATTGGCGGTGTAGAGGTTTCCTGTAGAATAGCTCAAACCTTTGTGAATTCAAGTGTGATAATTATAAGTGAGCATCCCTTGAGCCAGGATGAATTGAAAAAGGCTATGCTGTCTGGGATACGCTCTTTTTTAGTTCAGCCGATTGACCAACAAGAATTACATAAGGTCATAGGAGAGATTTTTGAACTGAATAGTCAACGGCGTGAAAAGTTACCTGGTGCCACGGTTTCTGTCCCCGTAGATAAACCAAAGATAATTGCTATGTTTGGGGCTAAAGGTGGGGTAGGCAGGACTTTAATCAGTACTAATTTAGCCGTATCTATGGCCGAGTCTCTTAAACCCCAAAATAAAAAAATTGCCCTGATTGATCTTGATTTACAATTTGGGGATATAGCCATTATGCTTAATTTGACTCCGGCTAAAACTATTGTCGGACTGTCTAAGGAAATTAATGAACTGGGTAATATCGATGAAGAGTTACTGGAATCATACCTGATTAAATATCGTGATAATCTGGCTGTATTACCGGCGCCATTAAA
Organism: bacterium; assembly: GCA_030018635.1. Lineage (GTDB taxonomy): Bacteria > UBA9089 > CG2-30-40-21 > CG2-30-40-21 > SBAY01 > SBAY01. The sequence continues at coordinate 7,405 of JASEHU010000046.1, read as the reverse complement.
ACCAGAAGAGGCGGATTTAATTCAGGCAGAACATATCGAAAGGATTTTAGACTTAATCAAAAACAGATACCATTATACCATTGTTGACTGCAGTCGAACCTTATCTGAATCTATTTTAGTTGCCTTAGGTATGGCGGATACAATCATTTTATTACTCACTATGGATATCCCCACGATTAAAAATGCAAAGTTGTCCTTAGAGGTAATGGAAAAACTTGGGTTTAGTCCTAAAATAAAGATAGTTCTCAATCGGGCTTATACCAAAATGGGTATTTCTATTGCGGAGGTAAAAGAGGCACTTGCATCGCCCATCATGGAGTTGATTCCCAGCGATGGTCGGGTAGCGATACCTTCAGTAAATGAGGGGATACCCTTTGTCATTAAATACCCAAAGAGTAATATATCCAAAAGCATTAAATCTTTGGCAGATAAGATTGTCGAATCACCTGATAAGATTAAACCCAAAAAGTGGTGGAAATAGTAAGACAGAAATTTTTTAACCACGAAATCCTTCCTGCCTGTGCCATTGGCATGACAGACAGGTTCAAAATCCTGACAATCTGCGGCCATCTGCGTTCCATTAATGTCCTGAGTCAATGTATTTTAGTTAGGGCATTTAGAGGGGAATTGTAAAAAGGTAGATTTTGTTATGAGAAAAGGTAAATTAATTGCTATAGATATTTTTGCCGGAGGGGGAGGGCTTTCTGAGGGATTCAGTAAAGCCGGTTTTAATATTATAAATCATGTTGAGCAGAACAAAAACGCCGTAGAAACACTTAAAACAAGGGTTATGTTTTTCTGGTTAAAAGAATCGGGTCTGATAAAAAAATATTATGCATATTTTAATGGGCAAATATCCAGAACGGATTTGATTGCTGAATATAATCTGACCAGTCTGATTAACAATAATGTTATTCAGGAAGAAATATCCTGGAGAACTATTGGTGATATTATCCAGAGAATTAAGCTTAACATGAAAATGAATTGTATAAAGAATATTGATGTATTGCTGGGGGGGCCTCCCTGTCAGGCTTACTCTCTTGTAGGAAGGGCAAGAGATCCATATAATATGGATAATGATCAAAGAAATTATTTTTATAAATATTATGTTGAATTCCTGAAAGAGATTAAACCTGAAATATTCGTATTCGAGAATGTCCCCGGTATACTTTCATCAGGAAAGGGAAAATTGTTTGCTGATATTCAGGAGTATATGAATAAGGCTGGATATGAAATAAACTATCGAATTTTAAACAGTGCTGATTTTATGGTATTACAAAATCGAAAAAGGGTTGTCCTGATTGGCTGGAAAAAAGGGAATAACTTTGAATATCCTGTTTTTGAGAAGATGGAACACAGTTATATGGTTAAGGATGTTCTGGACGATATGCCCTGCCTGAAGGCCGGAGAGGGGACAGAGAGTATTCAGAACTATCGTATAAATGAAATTAATGCGTATTTAAAAAAAACTAAAATCAGAACACATTATGATAAAGTAATTAACCATGTTGCCAGACTCCATAGAAGGGAAGATTTAATAATTTATCGATATGCAATCAATAAATATTTAAATGGGGAAAAGATTAAATATACCGATCTTCCTGAATACTTACAATTTCATAAAAATCGAAAAAGCTTTCTGGATAGATTCAAGGTTGTTGAACGAGATGATTCAGCTTCCCATACCGTTGTGGCTCATATTGCTAAAGATGGACATTATTATATCCATCCAGATATTAATCAGCGCCGCTCCCTTACCGTAAGAGAGGTTGCCCGATTACAATCTTTTCCAGACAATTATAAATTTGAGGGTCCCAGGACAGCACAATATATACAGGTCGGAAATGCTGTGCCTCCGCTGATGGCTGAAAGAATCGCGGAGAAAATAAAGGGGATGCTTTTATGAAAGAAAATTATATATTCAAACCACGTGCCAGACTGCTATTACAACTTGGTGACCAGTTGATAAGAAATGAAAGTATCGCATTGCTTGAACTTGCAAAAAATTCTTATGATGCTGATGCTACCATTGTAAATATAAAAATGGAACATATTGATAAGCCTGATAAAGGAATAATTATTATTGAAGATGATGGCATTGGAATGGACATGGATATTTTACGAAATGTCTGGCTGGAGCCCGGAAGTGATTATAAAGAAAAACTTTATCTGGAAGGAAGGATTAAAAGCAAGTATGGTAGAGTCCCACTTGGAGAAAAAGGGATTGGAAGATTCGCCGCTCACAAACTCGGCAATGAGATAGAACTAATAAGCAGAAAGGAAAATTCTAATGAGATCTATCTGCGGATAGACTGGACATCTTTTAAAGATGCAAAATATCTTGAAGAAGTGCCAATTTCTATAAATAAAAGGACAAAATCCAAAGACTTTACTGATAATAAAACTGGTACAAAGATTATTATAAGAAAGTTAAAAACTTCCTGGAATCATTTGATGGTTAGAGAGATTTTTCGCTCTTTAAATTCCTTATGTTCACCATGTTCACCTTTTGATGCACCGGATTCATTTGGAGTAAATTTTGATACAGATAAAACAGAGTGGCTCAAAGGACTTCTTCTCTGGAAAGAAGTAAAAGATTATGCGTTGTTTAAGGCTGAATGTGAAATAGAAGAAGATGAAATCAAAAAATTCAGGTACAGGTTTACACCCTGGTCTTCTATGAAAAAGTTACAATGCAGGGAAATTTCAGAAGACAATATGGAAGTAAAAAAACTTAAAAAAATGGTTGATAAAGATAACCAATCAATTAATCTTTCCAGATTCCAGATAGGTAGAGTAAAGTTTGAAGCATTTATTTTTGATAGAGGCTCAAAAATACTTTCACTTGGTGTTCAGGATAAAAAAGGACTTAAGGATTATCTTGATGCCAACGGCGGAATAAGGGTTTATAGAGATGGAGTGAGGGTTTATGATTATGGAGAGCCTGACAATGACTGGTTGAATCTTGGAATCAGAAGGATTAATATCCCAACGAAACGAATCAGCAATAACCTGATAATTGGAGCAGTTCATCTTCAGAGAGATGGAAGCAAGGATTTGATTGAAAAGACAAATAGAGAGGGTTTTATTGAAAATGAAGCATACGAAACCCTGCAAAAGGCAATTCTTTATACACTGCATAAAATTGAGATTTTCAGGAATCTCGACAAAGAAAAAATCCGGACTTTTTATGGACCAACCCCATCTTCAGAGCCGGTGATATCATCTATTAATGATTTAAAAAATATTGTTGATAAAAAGGTAAAAGACGGAAATCTGAAAGATGAAATCACAGGTTATCTCAAAAGGATTGAGGACGACTACAGGTATATAAACGAAACTCTCTTAAAAAGTGCAGGGGCAGGACTCAATTTGAGTGTGGTTATTCATGAAATTGAGAAAATTATTGCTGAGTTAAAGAAGGTTGTTGAAAAAGAAAACCTGTCTGCCCGTGTTGTTTCCCTTGTAAAACATCTTTCACAACTTGTGGAGGGATACAGCACGCTTATCCGTGGCACTGGCAAAAAAACTGAAGACCTTAAAAAACTTATAGACCAGGCCATTTTCAATGTTGAGTTCAGACTCAAGGCGCATAAGATACATGTTATTAAAGACTATTTACAATCAGATGGTGATTTTACAGTAAAGTGCGCCAGAAATTTAATTATTGGAAGCATTCTGAATATTATCGATAATTCCATCTGGTGGCTGGATTATGGCGATATAAAACAACAGAAGATTTTTATATCAATATCAAATGAGTTACCCGAATTCACTACAATAATAATTGTAGATAATGGCCCGGGATTTGCTATGCCCACCGAAGAGATCACAAAACCCTTTGTTTCTGCAAAGCCCGATGGCATGGGATTGGGACTTCATATTACTAAAGAAATTATGGAAGCTCATGGCGGTGAATTGATGTTTCCTGAATGGGGAGAGTTTCTAATACCAGAAGAATTTAGAAACGGCAGCATTGTTGCTCTTGCATTTAGAAAAAAGGAGGCACAGAAATGAATTTACCTGAAAATGGTAGAGTTGTGGTTATTGATGACGATTATAAAGAAGTTGAATCACTGTTAAAGGTTCTGTCAAAAAACAAAGTCCCTGTAATGTATTTTACAGGTATTCTGGAAGAACTACCTGAGCAGCCATTTTCTGATGTGAGAATAATTTTTCTGGATATAGAGCTTGGAACCGAAGGACAGCCTGAAAAAACAAAGGTATCAACAACTGCTGGCGTAATACAAAAGATTATAGGAAATAGAAGTAATCCCTACCTTATTATTGCCTGGACAAAATATGATAAATTACTGAATGGAATTAGAAAATTGTTAAAAGACAATCCTCCACTCCTTATGCTCAACCTCGAGAAAAGTAAATGCAAAGATGAGAAAGGTAAATATGAAATAGGTAAAATTGAGGAAAAACTGAAGGAAGAACTAAAAAAAGCTGGAATATTTCACCTTTTTATTATCTGGGAGAATTTTGTGCATAACTCTGCCGGCAAAATAGTAAATGATTTTTCCTCTTTCTACTCACTGGACGATAACTGGAATAAAAATATGTGTGGTGTATTTCACAAACTTGCAAAAGCATATGCTGGCGAACAATTACCAGCCGGGAAAGTTGATGAATTAATAAAGAATGCTCTTTTAGCTTTTAATGGAACTTTTCTGGATACACTGGAAAATGAGATAAGAAATTACATAGATATTGATAAAACTCTATTACCTGACGATAAAGGCAATATTGCCAATGATATTCTTGCAAAAGTTAATTCAAGGTTACTACTGATTTTTGACATACCTGACATGCCTGTTCCAGGAAATATCTATTTTAATATAAAAGCACCTGAAGCAAAAATTGATGAATTGTTTAATGAGAAGAATATTGACACTTATCAGCAAAAAGATGATTTAAACAAAAAGGTGAAGGCCATTTTTCTTGAGGTCTCACCTTCCTGTGACTATACACAGAATAAATGGAAACTGCACAGAGTGCTCCCTGGTGTGATATGGCCTGTAGATTACCAGAAAAAAATTAACCAAGCAGATTATATCTACACTTCACGATTGTTCAAAATAGATAATGAGATTTATAAGTTTGTTTTTGATTTAAGATATCTTACTTCATTATCGTTTGACGACTTGAAAGATAAACGGCCCGAGTTCAGGATTCGGCATGAATTACTCATAGACATCCAGTCTAAAATAGCAGGACATATAAACCGTCCCGGAGTTATCTCTCTTGAATAAAGAACAAACGATCAGGAGAAAAATATTATTATGGTATTCACAAAATAAAAGAGATTTCCCCTGGAGACATACAAAAAATCCATACGAAATTATGATTGTTGAGTTTATGCTACATAGGACCAGGGCAGATCAGGTTGTGCCGGTTTACCGGGATTTCATAAAAAAGTATCCTGATATTGATTCGCTTGCCAGTGCAGACCCGGTTGAAGTCAGTAAAGTTACAGAAAACCTTGGTCTTCATTGGCGGGGGAAACATTTTATCAATGCAGCATTATTTATAAGAGATAATTTTAGAAGTAAAATACCGGATTCCAGAGATAAATTATTGACTGTTCCTGGTATCGGTGACTATGTTGCCGGAGCAATTTTGACTGTTGTATTTAATAAAAAGGAATGGGTGGTTGATAGTAATATTGCAAGGTTTTTGAATAGGTTCTACGGTCTTAAATTAAGAGGCGAGATCAGAAGAAAAAGGGAACTTATCAAAATCACAAAAAGGCTTTATCAAACAACCAGGTCAGAACAACTAACATTTGCCTTACTTGATTTTAGTGCGATGGTCTGTAAGCCTGTAAAACCTGTATGTTGTTCCTGTATAGTCAAAACGAAATGTACCTATTGAAAATTTTATAAAGAAAAACCATTGTAGATTCTGAGGGATGTTGTGTAATGGGAGATGGAGTTGAAATTGTTGAATGAACTGGTGACAATTTGTCACCAGTGGTTACTGGAAATGAAAATTGTTAAAGAAGAAAAGAACACTAAAGAAAGGTGAATGATGATGATGATTAGTAAGGTATTTTTTATGAATATGCGGGCAAACTTTGGGCAGAACTCCTTTACTAAATTTAATAAGTTGTTAAAGAAATTAAAGATAGAGTATCCTAAAAATGCCCTGGCGGCGGTAAAACTCCATTTTGGCGAGATGGGCAATTTAGCATTTATCCATCCTATCTGGGTGAGAGAAGTAGTCAATTACATAAAGGGGTCAGGTGGCAATCCCTTTTTAACAGATACCAATACCCTTTATGCCGGTAGCCGCAAAAATGCACCACTCCATATCCAGACTGCACTGGCTAATGGTTTCACCTACGCATGTGTGCAAGCACCCATCATCATTGCGGATGGACTAAGAGGAGAGGCATCCGTTGAAGTGGTTATCAACCAAAAACATTTTAAATCGGTAACCGTTGCCCAGGTGGTTCATGAGGCAGATGTATTAATCAGTTTAGCCCATTTTAAGGGACATGGATTAGCCGGCTTTGGTGGTAGTTTGAAAAATATGGGTATGGGTTTAGCCGACCGCAGGGGCAAATTCAAAATGCACTGCGAGGCGGTACCAATAATAAAGAAAAAAGGTTGCTGCATGTGTTTAACCTGTGTGAATAACTGCTCCGGCCAGGCGATAACTATTGTCAATAAAATGCCAGAGATTGACCCGTCTAAATGTCTTGGTTGTGGGCAATGTTTGGTGATGTGCCCAAATAGTGTCTTTACCATTAACTGGACAGGAATTTCACCTGTAATTGTTCAAGAACGGATGATAGAATTTGCCTACGGTGCCCTGTTGGGTAAAAAGGCGTATTTCCTTAATTTTATTATGAATGTTAGCCCTGATTGTGATTGCTGTCCGCATTCGGATGCCAATATCATCCCGGATGTAGGTATTTTAGCCTCATTGGACCCGGTAGCCATTGACCAGGCATCGATTGACCTGGTTAATCAACAAATGGGTCTTTCCAATACCGCTCTGAAAGGCAATTTCCAACCCGGTGAGGATAAATTACAGGGAATTGACCCCAAATTATCCGCAGAGACTCAACTTCATTATGCTCAAAAAATTGGATTAGGCAGCCGGAGGTATAAATTGGAAGAGGTGTAATGAAAGTAGATAAGGAAACTGGGTAGTGGGTGAGGACAACTTATTGAAATTCTCACCCACCACCATAAATTCAGTCTCAGAGATTACTCATTCAAAGATTGAACTCTCCTGTATCAACCCATTCATTCTTTAGCAGAGACCACCAATCAATAGCCAACCCTTTCAAGACATATATCGGATGTCAAGGGAAAAAACTCAGCAATTCTCATCATGAAAATGTGTAAGCAATGAGAAGTGGAGAATAGGGAGAATTGGAAAATTTTCG